>NZ_RZRK01000291.1:0-6998 GCF_003997835.1 Mesorhizobium sp. M7A.F.Ca.CA.004.12.1.1 | reverse complement strand
CAGTTCGGCAGCGGATTGGGGCAGGCCGAACTTTGCCGCATAACTGGTGCCGGCGACGGGAAATATCTCCTCGTCGGCCAGCGGCAACGAGTGATAGTCCGGCCAGTCCAGCGGCGCGCCGCCGCGCACGCCGAGCGGAATGCCTTCCGCGATGATGTCGAGGTCGCGGTCGGCGGTCTGGATACGCAGGTCGATGCCCGGCAGTTCGTCGCGGAACTGCTGCAGGCGCGGCATCATCCAGAACGAGCCGAACGCGGTCGAGGCAGCCAGCGTGACATGACCGCCGGTTGCCTGCAGGCGCAGATCCTCCGCCGATTTGCGAATATGCGAAAGGCCGAGCGAGACATCGGCATGGAAGCGCTCGCCGGCCTCGGTCAGGAGAACCTGGCGGTGGCGGCGCTGGAACAGCTTGGCGCCAAGCCGTTCTTCCAGCCCGCGCACGGCATAGGAGACGGCGGCCTGCGTCATGCCGAGCTCGCGCCCGGCGGCGGTGAAGCTCGACAGCCGCCCGGCCGCCTCGAAGACGATCAGGCTGCCGGCCGAGGGCAGGAGGTGGCGCAGGCTTCGCATAAGCTGAGCTTATACAAGAGATCAGGATTTTCCAGCGTCACATCACCATTTTGTCGCGTTAGGCTCCTTCATGAGTGGAATGGAGTTGCCATGAACGCACCAGCCCCTGAAGTGACCGAACATGCCAACCGCCGCAGTGGCGGCCGCCTGGGACGCAAGGCCCTGCGCGGAGCTCCGGTAACGTCGTTTCCGACCCTGGTCCGCCAGATCCCCGTCTACCAGATGGTCCCCGATGAGGCGGTCGAGCTGATCCACGAGGAGTCGCTCTTGATCCTCGAAGAGGTGGGATGCGAATTCCGCGACGACGAGGCTATCGCACTGTGGAAGGCGGCGGGCGCGGATGTCTCGGAAACTCGTGTGCGGATCGACCGGGCCCTGCTGATGGAACTGGTATCGAAGGTCCCGCCGGAGTTCACGCTCAATGCGAGGAATCCGCAGCGTACGGTGCGGGTGGGCGGCAACAATACCATCTTCGTGCCGATGTATGGCGCGCCCTATGTGCGTGACCTCGACAACAACAGGCGCTACGGCACGCTCGCGGACCTCAACAATTTCCACAAGCTCGCCTACATGGCGCCGGCGCTGCATTCATCGAGTTCGGTCATTTGCGAGCCGATGGAAATCGCGGTACCGAAGCGTCACCTCCACATCATCCATTCCGCGCTTAAGCATTCCGACAAGCCGTTCATGGGCATCGTCACGTCCAAGGAGCGGGCGGAAGACACGATGGCGATGGCAGGCATCGTGTTCGGCGAGGATTACGTCCGCGACAATCCGGTCCTGGTGTCGATCACCAACTGCAATTCGCCGCTGGTGTGGGACGCCACCATGCTGGACGCGATGAAGGTCTATGCCCGAAGCAACCAGCCGCTGATCCTCGCACCCTTCGCACTGTGCGGCGCCTCGACTTCGGCGTCGGCCGTCGGGGCAGTCGCGCAGGTCAATGCGGAAGCGCTGGCGGGCGTCGCCTTCACGCAACTGCTGCGCCCAGGGTCGCCACAGATCTACGGACAGTTCATGGTCACCGTGGACATGAAGACCGGCGCTCCGATGGGCGGCACGCCGGAGGCGGCCCAGATGATGTACCTGATGGGCGCGCTGGCGCGGAAATACAAACTGCCGTGGCGCACCTCAGGCTTCCATGTCGGATCGAAGCTCAACGACGCCCAGGCGGGCTACGAGGCCAACATGCTGATGCATGCCGCCATCCTCGCCGGCGCCAACTACATCTGGCACTCCGCCGGGTGGCTGGAGGCCGGCCTGAGCTGCGGCTATTCGAAGTTCGCTACGGACTGCGAACAGCTGGTTGGCTGGTACAAATATGCAGGCGGCCTTCCGTTCGACGATTTCAAGGAAGCGATGGCAGCGGTCCGCGAAGTCGGGCCGCAGGGCCATTTCCTCGGCAGCAAACACACGCTCGAACATTTCGAGTCGGCCTTCTTCATACCCTCGATCATGGACTTCAATTCGTACGAACAGTGGAAGGCAGAAGGGGCGAAGGACCACGACACGCGCGGCCGCGAGAAGGCGCGCAACATGCTGGCGGATTACGAGGAGCCGAAGCTCGACGAAGGCATCGCCGATGGCCTGATGGATTTCATCGCGCGGCGCGAGGAGAGGCTGCCGGACAGCGTCAGTTGACGCGAAGAACCAAGATCAAAGGGAACCAGACGGGAGGAAAAAATGGCATTCTTCAGAAGCAGTGGCGATCGCGTGCCGAGCGCTATCGAGGCAATGGCGGTCGAAGCACGCGCGGGTCGTGTCGATCGGCGCGAGTTCCTGGCGCTGGCAAGCGCCTTCGGCGCATCGACGGCGCTTGCCTACGCCATGATCGGCCTTGCCGTGCCGGATCGGGCCTTGGCCGAAGAGCCGAAGAAAGGCGGAACGCTGCGCGTCTCGATGTCGGTGAAGGGGCAGAAGGATCCGCGCACCTACGACTGGGTTGAGCTGGCGAACATTTCGCGCTGCTGGCTGGAGCCGCTTGTCCGCTATACCAGGCAGTTCACCTTCGAGCCGGTCCTGCTCGAAAGCTGGGATATCAATGACGACGCCACCGAATACGTGCTGCATGTGCGCAAGGGCATCACATGGAACAACGGCGATGCCTTCAACGCCGATGACGTCGCTCACAATCTGACGCGCTGGTGCGAGAAGAATGTCGCCGGCAATTCCATGGCCGCCCGTGTCGGCGCGCTGATCGACGCAAAGACCGGCAAGGCCAGGGATGGCGCGATCACCAAGGTCGACGACAACACGGTCAAGCTGAAGCTAAGCGAACCAGACATTTCACTGATCCCGAATTTCACCGACTATCCGGCGCTCGTCGTGCATCGCAACTTCGATGCCGACGGTGCCGATCCGATCAAGAAGCCGATCGGCACGGGACCGTTCGAACTGGTCTCCTACGATGTCGGCCAGAAGGCGGTCGTCAAGCGTCGCGAGAATGGCAAATGGTGGGGTGGTGAAGCGCCGCTCGACAGCGTCGAGTTCATCGACTACGGCACCGATTTCAACGCCACCGTGAACGCGTTCGAATCCGGTGAGATCGACCTCAATTTCGAGTCGCCCGCCGACTTCATCGACATTCTCGACAAGATGGATCTGGTGAAATCGGAGGTGGCGACGGCGACGACGCTGGTTGCCCGCACCAACATCACCCACAAGCCCTATGATGACCAGCGGGTGCGCAACGCCCTGCAAATGGCCGTCGACAACAATGCGGTCCTCCAACTCGGCTATGCCGGGCGAGGCACCCCTGGCGAAAACCACCACGTTGCCCCGATCCATCCGGAATACTATCCGCTGCCCAAGAAGACACGCGACGCCGCCGGCGCCAAGAAGCTGATGGCGGAAGCCGGACAGGCTGACTTCGAGCATGAGCTGATCACCATCGAGGACGATTGGCAGAAGAATACCGGCGACGCCATTGCCGGCCAGCTGCGCGATGCCGGAATCAAGGTGAAGCGCACGGTGCTGCCGGGTTCGACCTTCTGGAACGACTGGACGAAATATCCCTATTCGATGACGATCTGGTACATGCGCCCGCTTGGCGTCCAGGTGCTGGCGCTCGGCTATCGCACCGGCGAGGCCTGGAATGAATCGGCATATTCCAACCCCGATTTCGACGCCAAGCTCAAGCAGGCGCTATCGCTCATCGACGTGGAGAAACGACGCGAGGTCATGAAGGATGTCGAGCAGATCCTGCAGGATTCGGGCGTCATTATTCAGCCGTTCTGGCAGAAGCTCTACAGCCACCAGAACAAGAAGGTGAAGAACTATGGTGTCCACCAGACATTCGAGATGGACCTTCAGAACGTCTGGCTGGACGGCTGAAACAAGGCGCGGCAGGACTTCATGAGCCGCAAAAAAGCCGATATGCAGGATGCGTGGTATTGATAGGCTCAAGCCATCAAAAGCCGGAGATTCTGCATGAGACTGACAGTGCTCGTTGCCGCCCTTTCGATAGCCCTGCCGGGCGCCGCCGTCGCCGGACCGGCTTCCGACGCGGTGAAGTTCTTCTATGTCCCGGCGGTCAAGTTCGAGGCCGACGAACAATATCGGGATCGGTTCACCGAACCGGTGACGAAACTGTTCGAGCTGAACGACCAGGCAACGAAGACGAACCCGGACCAGGTCGCCTGCATCGATTTCGATCCTGGTCTCGACGCCCAGGATTTCGATCAGAAAACCGTCTCGAAAACGCTGAAACTGTCTGAGAAGCTGGATGGCGATAACGCACAGGTCACGGCATCCTTCAGCCTGTTCTCCGAGGGCGATGATTCCAAACGTGAAATGCTCTGGTCGCTCAAGAAGATCGACGGCAAGTGGAAGATATCGGACATCGCTTCCAAGACCAGCGACTGGACGCTCAGCGCGCTGGAATGCATGGCCGGCCAGACGCCGGAGTGAAGCGATGGCCCATCGCCGGTTCCTGGCGCTGTCGGGTGTGTGCCTGCTGGCGGCTCTGAGCGGCGCCGCCGCGCAAGGCTTGTTGGGTGCGCCGCCGGCAAACGCCCCGGCCGGCACCCAGCCGGGCGACAGCGGGGCACCGCCCGCAAATGCGCCGGGCGGAGCGGCGGAACCGGCCACGCCGCCGGTGGGATGGTCGCCAGCCGAAGCCGCGCCCGCCGCACCGATCCAGCCGGGCTCGCCGACCGCCGTGGTGCGGCCGTTTTACGATCAGGTCGGACTGGAGATCGATCCGGCCGAGCGAAGCCATTTCATCGACCCGGCCAAAACCGTGCTCGACAAGAGCGACGCGTTGCGCAAATCCGGGCAGGGCGAGTGCCTCGACCCCAACATGGCGCTCGACAATGCCGATTACGACAAGGCCGAGATCGACAAGAGCCTGAAGACGCTCGAGGCGATCAACGGCGACCAGGCCAAGGTCATCGTCGCCTTCGTCATATCGGGCAACCCGCACCGGCTGGAATGGAAATTCAAGAGGGTCGACGGCGACTGGAAGATATCGGACCTATTGTCGGTGACCGGCGAATGGGCACTCAGCCAGTATCAGTGCGAATGAACCGGCGATGAAGCTTTGCTTTTCGCTAGCCATCGTGCTGGTCGGACTCGGCGTTGCCGGGGGCGTGTTCGACTGGCACATCGGCACGATACTAGTCGCTCGCCAGCCGCGGCAAGCTCTGGCAGCGCCTGGCGACTTCTCCGTCGAGCGCGTCGTACTCGACCAGGCCGATGCGCCCGAGCTTGTCGGCTGGGTAGCCGATCGAAAGGGCAGTTGCGGTGCGATTGTGCTGCTACATGGGCGCGGCGCCAACAGGCTGGCCTTGGTTCAAAGGGCGAAGCTCTTGTTCGACGCTGGCTATTCCGTTGTCTTGTTCGACCTCTCCGGTCATGGAGAGAGCGGTGGCGCCGTTCAGGGCTTCGGGTATTCGGAAGGCCCAGACGCCGCCCGTATTATTACCTTTGCTCGGCAACGCTTTCCAGGCCAGAAGCTTGGCGCCATCGGCTCGTCGCTTGGCGCCGCCGCACTTGTCTTTGCTGCGCCGCAAGCGCCTGCCGATGCCTATGTGCTGGAGCAGCTCTACGCAACCTTGCGCGAAACCACAGCGTGGCGAATGCCTTTCCACTTCTGGCGCGGTTTCCAAGCCGATGTCCTTTTGGCACAGATGCCGCTTCGTCTCGGGTTGAGCGCCGATGATGTCAAGCCGGTCGACCATCTTGCTGCTATCGGCAAGCCGCTGATGCTGCTTGCAGGCAGCAACGACCCTTTCATCGATCATGGACAGGTGCTGGCGCTGCAGAATGCTGCCGTTGGTTCACAACTCGTCTGGTTTGGAGGCGCAGGCCATGTCGATCTGCTGCGCTACGACCAACTGCGCTACAGCGATGCTATCTTTTCCTTTCTTGCAACAAAGCTCTGCCGGACGGGTGCCATCCATGGTTGACGTTCGCTCAACCCCGCCCGCGATAAGGCGCTACCCCGGTGTCGGGCAGCCAGGCGCCTTCGGGCGGAGCGCCGGTTTGCCAGAACACATCGATCGGAATGCCGCCGCGTGGATACCAATAGCCGCCTATGCGCAACCACAGCGGCTTGGTTGCCGCCACGATGCGGCGGCCGATCATGACGGTGCAGTCTTCATGGAAGGCGCCATGGTTGCGAAACGAGGTCATGAACAGCTTGAGCGACTTCGATTCCACCAGAGCCGCATCGGGTGCATAGTCGATGACGATATGGGCGAAGTCCGGCTGGCCGGTGACTGGGCACAGCGAGGTGAATTCCGGGCAGGTGAAGCGCACGATCGCCGGCGGTCCGTCACCGCGCGAAAACGGTACGGTCTCCAGGACCGCTGCTTCGGGGCTTCGTGGCGTCTCGACGTGCGCGCCGAGCTGGGTGAGGGTTTTGGTGTCGATCATGGCAGCAATCCTTGTCGCATGTGCCCGGAGTGCGTGCGGGACGACATGCTTGAAAACGAATTTTGCCGCTCATTAGCACAATTTGAAACCGCAGGAAGACGATGACCAGCAACGATCCGCTTCTCCAGCCCTACCAGCTCAAACACCTGACGCTGAAGAACCGGGTCATGTCGACCAGCCATGAGCCGGCCTATTCCGAGGACGGCATGCCGAAACAGCGATACCGGCTCTACCATGCCGAGAAGGCCAAGGGCGGCATGGCGCTGACCATGACCGCCGGCTCGGCGATCGTCTCGCGCGACAGCCCGGCCGCTTTCGGCAATCTGCATGTCTATGACGACAGGATCGTGCCATGGCTGGCCGAGCTCGCTGACGCCTGCCACGAGCACGACTGCAAGGTGATGATCCAGATCACCCATCTCGGCCGCCGTACCGGCTGGAACAAGGCCGACTGGCTGCCGGTGCTCTCGGCCTCGCCGGTGCGTGAGCCGGCGCATCGCGCATTCCCGAAGACGATCGAGGACTGGGACATGGAGCGCATCGTCGCCGAC
>NZ_RZRK01000290.1:0-7056 GCF_003997835.1 Mesorhizobium sp. M7A.F.Ca.CA.004.12.1.1 | reverse complement strand
GGATCGGACGGTTGGGCGGCAAAGCTGTCGCGTACGGACCCGGTGGGCTCTGGCCCAAGTCTGCTGCCTTATGGAGCTGGCGCCGCCAGTTGCTTCGGCGCCGCCAACGTCTTTCGAACTATCTTCGCTGCCCAGTTGACCGGCGCCGAGTTGGACGAAACCATCGACCTCTCGCTATGCAGCTACGACAAGACCAAAGCCGGAGAGCCTGGCCCGATCGACTTCCCAGTCGACCTTGGCGAAACCCACCTCGTTGGGCTCGGTGCGATAGGCCATGGCTCGCTTTGGGCGCTAGCGAGACAACCCGATCTCAAAGGTCGTCTGCATGTAATCGATCACGAAGCGATCGAACTCTCAAACCTGCAGCGCTACGCATTGGCTGGCCAGGCGGAGATTGGTATGTCCAAAGCGGTTCTTGCAGCCACCGCCCTTAGATCGACTGCCCTTGAGGTCGAGGCGCACCCTCTGACGTGGGCAGAATATGTTGCGCGCCGGGGCAATTGGGTCTTCGACCAAGTGGGTGTGGCGCTTGACACCGCCGCCGACCGTCTGGCTGTCCAAGGTGCACTGCCGCGATGGATCGCAAACGCTTGGACGCAGGAGCACGATCTCGGTATCTCCCGGCATGGTTTCGATGACGGCCAGGCTTGCCTTTGTTGCATGTACCTGCCATCCGGAAAATCCAAGGACGAGCACCAGCTGATTGCCGAGGAACTCGGAATACCGGAAGCACACGAGCAGGTGAAAACGCTCCTGCAGACCAATGCCGGAGTTCCCAACGACTTTGTAGTTCGCGTGGCTACAGCGATGGCTGTGCCGTTTGAACCGCTAGCCCCGTTTGTTGGCCAGCCCCTGCGCTCCTTTTATCAGCAGGCTATCTGCGGCGGTCTGGTGTTCCAGCTTAGCGAAGGAAGTCGCCGCGTTCGAACTGTGGTTCCGATGGCCTTTCAGTCGGTGCTTGCCGGGATTATGCTTGCCGCGGATTTGGTCAAACATAGTGCGGGGTTTCCCATGAGCCCGACGACGAGCACTCGGGTGAATCTTCTGCGCCCCCTTGGCTCTCACTTGCACGATCCGAAGGCCAAGGACTCCAGCGGCCGCTGCATCTGTAGCGACGACGATTTCATTGCCGCTTACAGGCGCAAATACGGCGAGCGCGTTGATCAGGTAAGCGATGTCTCGGCCGCCTAAGCAGACGCGCACCTCTCTGTAGACGCAGGGGGCGCGGCTTGTGGGCGTGACCATGGGCGCCATTATGACACGCTTGGCCCGCTCCTTTGGCGGCCTATCGTCCTCCGCGCATGATCCCTGTTGCCGACGTGATGATCCAGCACCAGCCGCCATGGCACCAGAGGCTGGTCAAACCTCCGTTGTTGGCCGGTTTGGACAGTGCTGCATCAGGTCTCGACCGACGTCTCGACAGTCAGGGCTGCTTCGACGGGTGTGAAGATGTCAACATCGACCCCAGGCGCCCGAATCGTCACAATCAGGGCGTACCGAGCCAGAGCGTCGACGCGTTCCAGGTAAGGCTTCTCCTTCCACCAGCCCCCGACCGGGAACACGCCGATCGCGTCACGCTCGGCGAGATCGGCGGCGCTGCCCGACCAGAAATCGGCGTGCAACGAGCCGCGATCGCGGAAGGTGCCGAGCAGCCACTCTTCTCCGCCTCCAGCAGGCGCCCCTTCCTCCTCGTCCCGAGCGGCCTGATTGATGCGGGCTCGGAATTCGTCGACTGTCTCGGTCGCTGACTTTACTCTGAACCGAAGACCATGGGACGCGTAACGATGCCGGCGGGTCCATCCGCGTTCACCGGGGTTGGGTTCGATGAAATAGGACAGCGTGACGCGGAGCTCGACCTGGGCAGCGCCGAGCGCCGCGAGCTGCTCCTTCGGCCAAGGCAGGCGATGCAGCTTCATGTCACGCGTTTTGGCAGCCGCGCCGCCCTCGCGCTGGAAAGGCTGAAGCTCATCTTCAACGATAAGCGTGAGGTCGTTCACCGTTGACAGAAGCGCGCGCCCAAGATCTGGCACGCCGTAACCATAGCGCCGCACGAGCGCCTGGATCTCGCCCTTCGCTCCGTTGCACGCATCGATGCGTGCGCGCATCGCCGGAGTCCATTCGGCCGAGTGGACGATCAGGGCGCGAACCGTTTCAGGCCACAGCTCGGGGCGCGCTGATAGAATCAGTCCCGCCATCCGTGCGGCATGGGCCGTTGCCGCGCTCGTATCTCCGAGGGTGGTGAAGTGGCGCAGTTCGGGTCGATAGAAAGTGGTCAATATCTGCAGATCGTCGATCGGCTCGCCAGGCAACACACCGTCATGGGCGAGATTGCCGCCTTCGAAGACGACCTCGGGCTTCACCGGCCACTGCCTGTCCCAAACGACCGAAGTGCGACTGCGCGGCGAGAGCTCGCCGACCGGCGCGATCGGAGCGTAGCCCGCAAAGTCGGTGTCAATGATATCGACCTTTTCTGTGAAAGCGCCGACCGTCAGCGCATTCCAGGCCTGAGAAGGATCATCGACTGCTTCCAGATCGTTGCGCGTCAAATGCTCGGCCGGCATGAGGTCATCGCCGATGTTGCCGGCAGAGAGAACGATCAAGCGTCGCTGCTCCTCTTCGAAACAGAGTTGGTCGATAGCGGCAGACCACGATGTGGGCCTTCCACGCGCCGGACTGGCGCTTGTCACAGCCATTGCGATCGCGCGGCGGCGCTCCGGCGCCTGCACCTCGGCGCGGGCGATCGCTTCCGCGGTGATCGCGCCATAGAGTTCTGGATCGTTTGCCTCGTCTTCTGGCGGAAGGATACGGACACTCTCCAGCCGAAAGGGCAATGGAACTGGATCGCCTCCGACCAGGAGCGGGACCAGATCACCGTACAGGCCGACACCTGCCATTCGCGTCCCGTGGCCGCTCCACGCAGGTGTGTCGTCGCTGCCCCATGCCGGTTTGACGGTGTGCCAGTCTTCAACGGCAAGTGCGGGTTCGATCAACGGGTGGGTGCGACGTACGCCGCTGTCGAGAATGCAGACCGCAATATCGGATTGAGGCGGTCTGACGCGCCCGAGAAGCTCGTCGCTCCAGTCCCTTTGCTCCGCGCCACCAAGGCCCATGAAGAAGGACGGCGTATCCTTCGCGCGCCGCAGCTCGGCGACGACATCGCTGTGCGCAATCATGCGGTCGAGCATTGCCGTGCTGGCGAGTGCCAGCATGACCACCCGCTCCGGAAACCTGACCGCATGCGTGCGCAAAGTGATGTTCAGGGCTTCGGCAATGTGCTCGAAGTTCTCGCGGCGACCGTCGCGCAGCCAGACTTCCCACCACACCTGCTCGTCAGCGGCCTGGGGGAAGAGGTCGTCGTGGTCGGTAAACAACGATCGTGCAGTCGCCAGCCTGACTGTCTCCATGCGGGAGACGAGCGGCTCGTTGCGCGGTCTGCCGCGGTCAGTGTCAACGTCTCGATACGCCTCGACTTTCCGCAAATAATAGGCTTGCGCGCTTTGCGGCAGGAACACCGACGCTGTGATGGGAGCACCGGGTTGAGTTGGCTCATGGACGGCGACCAGCTCCATGTGCCGGCGACGATCGGCCAACTGGTCGAGGGCCGCCCGTCCGGACATGGGCAGATCGATCTCGAGGTAAAAGCCAGGCGTGCCGACCGACAGCTGGGGGTCACGCGCCGCAATCTGCTGGCGTGCACTTTCGACCGCTTGTTCGATGGATTGCGTCAAGGCCGCAGCATGCGACGCCCGATCACGCGCCGGCAGCGGCGGTGCATGTATAAGTTGGTTGGGCCGCCGATAGGCTTCCCGAATGCCGTTGTTGCGAAGGTGGATATGGGCGCGGTCGCGCGGAAAATCGTCTGCCATTATGATCTGTGCTGTCGCTACTCAGACAGCGAAGCCTGCCGGCGTTCCTTCAGAGCGTCGATGAGCGCTTCCGAGGTGATCCGCTTCCCCCCCCGCAATATGATGGTTTTTGCAGCGTCGTCGGCCGCGCGGGTGATCTCGGCCTGCGACAGTCTCTCTGCCTGAGAGATCGCCTCGTTCCAGGCAAGCCCTCTGGTGTCGAAGCGGTCGAGTCGAGCCCGAAGCAGCGCCTCGATAATCGGCCGATCGGGCACGGCGTATTCGATGACATCGTCGAAACGGCGGAACAAAGCTCTGTCGAGCAGCTCGGGATGATTTGTTGCCGCAATAATCAGGCTGTGGCTGTCGTCTTGCTCGAGAAACTGCAGAAACGAATTCAGCACGCGCCGAATCTCGCCAACATCCTGGCGTTCGCCTCGACGCGCGCCGATGGCATCGAATTCGTCAAAGAAGTAGACGCCCCGCGTCGCCTGCATTGCATCAAAAACAAGCCGCAGCTTTCCGGCAGTCTCTCCCATGAACTTGGTGATCAAACCATCGAGGACGATCATGAAAAGGGGCAGATGAAGCTCCCCGGCCAATGCCGATGCGGTCATCGTCTTGCCTGATCCTGGCGGGCCGACCAGAAGCAGTTTGCGACGGGGAACAAGCCCGTGCTCGCGCAAGCTTGCTTGTTGGCGCTGCTCTCCCAGCACGCGGTGCAGGCGCGAGCGCAGACTGTCCGGCAAAATCATGTCCGTCAGTCGCAGGTCCGGATAGCGCACATGCAGGAGGCCTGCGAGTTCGCCCTTTGGCTGAAAAAGGGGAACCGGCCGACTGCTCTTGGCAATCCGGGCGTCCCTGCTCTTGGCTGCGTCGACCAGATCCTTGAGCTCCTGAGCAAGCTTGCCATGGCCTTGACGTGCCTCATGCGCAGCAAGCTGCATCGCGATAGAGAGGAAACGATCCTCGTCGCCGGCAATGTGGCTTTTAAGCAGCGTCACGATATGGCGGGCCGTGGTCATGGCTCTCTTCTGGGGTATCCGTTTACTTGGCGAAGCGCATGCAACCTAAACGCTTTCAACGGCGATTTGTAACGCGCAATGGTGTTTTTTCTCTTGTCGATGTTCGCCCGTGGCAACTTCAGCGGTGAACTGTTGCGCCGCGGTCATAGGCCAGCCGGAATAACGCCGGCCAGCAGACAACAGTCCGCATCTTCGAGCGCTCGAAGTCTGGCCACTCACGCAGCGTGTCGGGTCCGAACGCTCCAAAGCCGCCCCGCCTGGCAGGTCCATGCGACCGATTGCGGGCGTGCGGCCATAAGGTCTACGCGGGCTCGCATGGCTGCCCGCGCCGCTGGCTAAAAAGCTGTACACCATCTCACGAAACACCAGGTCCGCTCCTTTGCCGGCCGACGGTCCATGAAATCCCCTCCCCACTCACGACACCGGAGACCTCCTTGCCCACATGGCGCTCAAGCACCGGCCGCCATGGCACCAGCGTGAACTCGCGCGACTTTTCAACGACGGCATATTTTCCGCTGGCAAGCTCGACGGAGCGGCGGAGCGTACCCTCTACTCGTCCTCCGGATCGCGCTTCGGCATAGGGCAGGCCAAGTTCCTCCGACAGTTGGCCAGCAACACGGTTCAGTTCTCGCTGGCGCAGGATCGAAAGCATGTTGGCTCGATAGACGATCCCATCCTGTTCTTTATGCGCGAGGCCTTGCGCGATCAGCCACTGCCGCCGGCGAGCTTGCGCCTCTCTCACGTCGCGGCCGAAGCCGGATCCGTGCAAAGGCTCGGGTCTATCGGCAACCAGCTCCCGGTCGAGCCAGGTGGCGCCGTTGAAGCTGACCTGTCGCTCCAGCGCCATTGAGGAGAGCTTGTCGGCAACGACAGGCTCGGCCCTGGCCCGCTGGCCCTCATAATTCGCGACGCGATCGAGATGGTCCGGCGCGATGAGCCAGGTGCCGTTCGGCTCTCGCTCGACGCCGCCGGTCGCGCGGCGGATCGCCTCCAGCCGCCGCACATGCGTTCGCGCAAAGCTCTCGGTGGCGGATGGGTCATGCTTCAGGTGCATATCGACGTCGTAACGGCCGCCATGCGCGGCGGCGATTTCGGCGATGGTACGATCGACCTGCCTCGGCTCGGTGTTCCTTGGCGCGACACGCACGATGCAGCCATTAGGCATCGTTTCCATCGCCTCGCCTCTACCGATGTTGATCCAATGGCTCTTACCGTCGACGGCGTCGACGATCATGTAATGGCGGTCATTGATCTCGTCGGCCAGTCCACGCGCGACAACGCGACCGACGAGAGACTGGACGGGCTCGCCGGATCGATCGTGGATCACCCAGTCGGCGGCCCTGCGGGCAAGCCCCTTGCCGGTCAGTTCGCGGTGCATGGTCTTGATGATGTCGCCGCGTTCGCCGGTGCGGCGCAGCGTGGCTTCGAGCTCATCGTCGAGGCGCCAGGAGCCAGCGCCGACCTCCGCGGCCAGACCCATCCGCTCGAGCTTGCGCAGCCGTCCCTGGTGCAGCGTCTGGCGAATGGCGTCGGGACCGCCCGGCGAGACCAGGCCGTCATCATCACGCATGCTGAGCAGCCGACGGTCGATGCTGGTGAAGCGTTCCTGCTCCATTTCCCGGCGCAGGCGAAGCTCAATCTCGCGGTCGGTTCGCGGACCGAGATCGAGGCTGACCAGCTCGGCCGCCCGCTCGCGGATGCCAGATGAGATATATTCGCGCGCGATGACCAGGTTCTCGCCACGGTCGTCCCTGCCACGGACGATGATGTGGCTGTGCGGGTGGCCGGTGTTGAAATGATCGACCGCGACCCAGTCGAGCTTCGTGCCGAGGTCTTCCTGCATCTGCGCCATGAGCCGCCGCGTCAGCGCCTTGAGGTCGTCGTACTCGATGCCGTCTTCGGCAGCGACGATGAAGCGGAACTGATGGCGGTCGCCGTCCGCGCGATCGATGAACGCCTTGCCGTCGACGCGGCCGCTGTCGGCGCCGTAGAGCTCGCCAGGTTCACCTTCGCGGGTGACCCCGTCGCGCTGAAGATAGCGTAGATGGGCACGCGCCCCGTCCGCGCCCTTGCCGGCGAGCTTGACGACCCGCGCCTTGACGATCACCCGGCGCTGGCGGAAGGCGGCATACCGGTCGCGCGATTTCAGCAGTGCGGCGGCCGCCCCGCCGCGCCCTGTCCGGCTT
>NZ_RZRK01000028.1:0-16697 GCF_003997835.1 Mesorhizobium sp. M7A.F.Ca.CA.004.12.1.1 | reverse complement strand
TGACTGGATCATGCGCAATCTCGACCTCGTGCAGATGGCGCATGCCAAGGATAAACGCCCGGCAGAAATATCGGGCGGCAGAAGCAGCGCGTCGGGATCGCCCGGGCGCTGGCCATGGAGCCGAAGATACTGCTGCTCGACGAGCCGTTCGGCGCGCTCGATGCGCTGACGCGCGCCCATCTGCAGGATGCGGTGATGGACATCCACTCCAGGCTCGGCTCGACGACGATCATGATCACCCACGATGTCGACGAGGCGGTGCTGCTTTCCGACCGCATCGTCATGATGACCAATGGCCCGGCGGCAACCATCGGCGAAGTGCTTCCCGTGCCGCTGGCGCGGCCGCGCCGGCGCGTCGAACTCTCTTCCGACCGGACTTTCCTGCGCTGCCGCGAGGCGGTGCTGAAGTTCCTCTACGAACGCCACCGCTTCGTCGAAGCCGCGGAGTAGCACCATGAGCGAAAGACTTGTCATCATCGGCAACGGCATGGCCCCCGGGCGCATGCTCGAGCACCTGCTGGAACAGGCGCCGGGCCGCTACACCGTCACCATCTTCAACGCCGAGCCGCGCGTCAATTACGACCGCATCATGCTGTCGCCGGTTCTGTCGGGCGAGAAAGCCTATGAGGAGATCATCATCCACGGCGACGGCTGGTACATCGCCAACAACATCACCCTCTACAAGGGCCACAAGATCATTGCCATCGACCGGACGGCAAAGACCGTTACTTCGGATCATGGTGTCACCGAGCCTTACGACAAGCTCGTCATCGCCACCGGTTCGGTGCCGTTCATCATTCCGGTGCCGGGCCATGATCTGCCGGGCGTGCTGACCTATCGCGACCTCGATGACGTCCAGGCGATGATGCTTGCCGCCCAGTCGCGCGCCAAGGCGGTGGTCATCGGCGGCGGCCTGCTCGGGCTGGAGGCGGCAGCAGGGCTGAACGCGCAAGGCATGGACGTCACCGTGCTGCATGTCATGCCGACGCTGATGGAGCGCCAACTCGATCCCGCGGCCGGCTATCTGCTGCAGCGTGCCGTGGAGCAGCGCGGCATCAAGGTGATCACCAAGGCCAACACACAGGCGATCACAGGCAACGGCAAGGTCGGGCAGGTGGAGCTTGCTGACGGCACCATTATCCCAGCAACGCTTGTGGTGATGGCCGTCGGCATCAGGCCGAATTCGGCGCTGGCGAAACAGGCCGGCATCGCTGTCAACAGGGGCATCGTCGTCGACGCCGGCATGCGCAGCAACGATCCCGACATCTACGCGCTCGGCGAATGTGCCGAGGTCAACGGCCAGGTCTATGGCCTCGTCGCACCGCTCTACGAGATGGCGCGGGTCACAGCCAGCCAGCTGGCCGGCAACGAGGCGGCGGCCTTCGTCCATATGGACACGCCGACCAAGCTCAAGGTCACCGGCATCGACCTGTTCTCGCTCGGCGACTTCGCCGAGGGCGAGGACCGCCAGGAGATCGTGCTGCGCGATGCGGCCGCCGGCGTCTACAAGCGCCTCGTCCTGAAGGACGACCGCATCATCGGTACCGTGCTCTATGGCGAGACGGCTGATGGAGCCTGGTTCAACGACCTCAAGAAGAAGCAGACCGATATTTCCGAAATGCGCGACACGCTCATCTTCGGCCAGTCCTACCAGGGGGGTGCCCCGCTGGACCCTATGGCGGCCGTTGCAGCCTTGCCGGATGATGCGGAAATCTGCGGCTGCAACGGCGTTTGCAAGGGAAAGATCACTGGCGCGATTACGGGGAAGGGCCTGACCTCGCTCGACGACGTGCGTGCCCACACCAAGGCGTCAGCCTCCTGCGGCTCCTGCACCGGGCTGGTCGAGAAGCTGATGGTGCTGACCATCGGCGACAAATACAATCCGGCGGCGGTGCAGCCGATGTGCGGCTGCACGACGCTCGGCCATGACGAGGTGCGCCGGCTGATCATCGCCAAGGGCCTGAAGACCATTCCCGCCGTCATGCAGGAACTGGAGTGGACGACCTCCTGCGGCTGCGCCAAATGCCGGCCGGCGCTCAACTATTATCTCGTCTGCGACTGGCCGGACGAGTACGCCGACGACTACCAGTCGCGCTTCATCAACGAGCGCGTCCACGCCAACATCCAGAAGGACGGCACCTATTCGGTGGTGCCGCGCATGTGGGGCGGCGTCACCAACGCGGCGGAGCTGCGCGCCATCGCCGACGTCGTCGACAAGTTCGAAATCCCGATGGTCAAGGTCACCGGCGGCCAGCGCATCGACATGCTCGGCATCCGCAAGGAGGACCTGCCGGCGGTATGGGCCGATCTCGGTCAGGCCGGCTTCGTCTCCGGCCACGCCTATGCCAAGGGGTTGCGCACGGTGAAGACCTGCGTCGGCTCGGACTGGTGCCGCTTCGGCACGCAGGATTCGACAGGGTTTGGCGTCCGCATCGAAAAATTCATGTGGGGCTCGTGGACGCCGGCCAAGGTCAAGATGGCGGTGTCGGGCTGTCCGCGCAACTGTGCCGAGGCGACCTGCAAGGATGTCGGCGTGATCTGCGTCGACTCCGGCTACGAGATCCATTTCGCCGGCGCGGCCGGCCTCGACATCAAGGGCACCGAGGTGCTGGGCCTGGTCAAGACCGAGGATGAGGCGCTGGAGCATATCGTGGCGCTGACGCAGATGTATCGCGAGCAGGGTCGCTATCTCGAGCGCATCTACAAATGGGCCAAACGCATCGGCATCCCCGAGATCAAGCGTCAGATCATGGACGATGGCGAGAAGCGCAAGGCTTATTACGACCGCTTCGTCTTCAGCCAGAAATTCGCCCAGGTCGATCCGTGGTCGGAACGCGTTTCCGGCAAGGACAAGCACGAATTCCGGCCGATGGCCTCGGTCGGGTTTGCGCAGGCGGCGGAGTGACAATCATGAACTGGATCGCCATCGGCTCTATCGCCGACATCCCCCGCCGCGGCGCGCGCTGCGTCGCCACCCCGGAAGGCAAGATCGCCGTCTTCCGCACCGCCGATGATCAGGTCTATGCCATCGACGACCATTGCCCGCACAAGGGTGGACCGCTCAGCCAGGGCATCGTGCACGGTGCGGCGGTGACCTGTCCCTTGCACAACTGGGTGATTTCGCTGGAGACGGGCAAAGCGCTCGGCGCCGACGAGGGCGCGGTGCGCACCATTCCGGTGCGGGTCGAAGGCGAACGTCTGTTCATCGCGCTGGAAGCGCTGGCCAGCCGCGCGGCCTGAACCATGGAGATTGAGGAAGCGCGCGAGGTGAGGACCACCTGCCCCTATTGCGGGGTGGGCTGCGGCGTGCTGGCGAAGGTCGCCGCGGACGGGCAGGTGTCCGTGCGCGGCGACCCCAACCATCCGGCCAATTTCGGTCGGCTCTGCTCCAAGGGCTCGGCACTGGCCGAGACCATCGATCTCGGCGGCAGGCTGCTTCATCCGGAGATCCATGGTCGCCGCGCCGGCTGGGACGAGGCGCTCGACCTGGTCGCTTCGACCTTCTCGCAGACCATCGCCCACCATGGGCCCGATGCGGTCGCCTTCTATGTCTCCGGCCAGTTGCTGACCGAGGACTATTATGTCGCCAACAAACTGATGAAGGGTTTTGTCGGCTCGGCCAACATCGACACCAATTCGCGCCTGTGCATGGCCTCCTCGGTCGCCGGCCACCGCCGCGCTTTCGGCTCCGACACCGTGCCAGGAACCTACGAGGATCTGGAACTGGCCGACCTGATCGTGCTGGTCGGCTCCAACCTCGCCTGGTGCCATCCGGTGCTCTACCAGCGCATCGCGGCTGCCCGGGAAAAGCGGCCGGAGATGAAGATCGTCCTGGTCGACCCGCGTCGCACCATGACCGCTGACATCGCCGATATGCATCTGGCGATCGCGCCCGATGGCGACGTCGCTTTGTTCACGGGCCTGCTCGCTTATCTCGGCCAGCACAATGCGCTCGACCGCGCCTACATCACGACGCACACGACCGGCTTCGGGCAAGCGCTTTTCGCGGCCTCCGCGCTCGACCTGGCCGGCGTCGCCGCCGCCACCGGCCTGAGCGAGGACGAGCTTGGCCGTTTCTACAGCCTGTTTGCGGCGACGGCGAAAACGGTGACGGTTTACAGCCAGGGTGTGAACCAGTCGTCATCCGGCACCGACAAGGTCAACGCCATCATCAACTGCCATCTCGCCACCGGCCGCATCGGCAAACCCGGAGCAGGGCCGTTTTCGGTGACGGGCCAGCCCAACGCCATGGGCGGCCGCGAGGTCGGCGGCATGGCCAATATGCTCGCCGCCCATATGGAGATCGAAAACCCCGACCATCGCGACCGTGTGCAGCGCTTCTGGAACGCGCCGGCCATTGCCGGAAAGCCCGGCCTGAAGGCAGTCGAGATGTTCCAGGCGCTGGCCGACGGGCGCATCAAGGCGCTGTGGATCATGGCCACCAACCCGGTCGATTCGATGCCGGACGCCGATGCCGTCGAAGCGGCGATCAAGGCGTGCCCTTTCGTGGTGGTGTCGGACGTGCTGGCCCGGACCGACACCGTCCGCCATGCCCATGTCCGGCTGCCCGCCGCCGCCTGGGGCGAGAAGGACGGCACCGTCACCAATTCAGAGCGCCGGGTGTCGCGCCAGCGCGCGTTTTTGGAGCTGCCCGGCGAGGTGCTGCCCGACTGGCGGATCGTCGCCGAGGTGGGCAAGCGGATGGGGTTCGGCGAGGCGTTTTCCTATGCGACGCCGGCGGAAGTTTTTGCTGAACACGCGGCGCTGTCGGGGTTCGAGAATGATGGTGTGCGGGACTTCGATATTGGCGTCTACGGCGGAGTTGATGGCGAGACCTACGCAACGCTTGAGCCGTTCCAGTGGCCGGCGCCCGGTCGTGCCGACCCCTTCTGGCCTGCCGGCCATCTCCCCCTCAAGGGGGGAGATCAGCCTGCCGCTCGGCTTTCGCCAATCGCCAACGCTGCGGAAGAAGCGCCGGTGTCAAAGCTGCTAGTCTCCCCCCTCGAGGGGGAGATGGCCGGCAGGCCAGAAGGGGTCGGCACGACTGGGCTCCAGGTTCGCTTCTTCGCCGACGGCAATTTCTACACACCCGATCGAAAGGCGCGCTTCATCGCCATCCGCCCGACCACGGAAGTCCGCACCAGTCCCGACTATCCGCTGATCCTCAACACCGGCCGTATCCGCGACCATTGGCACACCATGACGCGGACCGGCAAAAGCCCGCGGCTTTCGCAGCACATCGCCGAGCCATTCGTCGAGATCCACCCGGTGGATGCGCAGCGCTTCGGCATCGGTGACGCCGACATCGTGCGCGTTTCCAGCCCGCGCGGTGACGTGCTGGTGCGCGCGCTGGTGACGATACGCCAGCGCCAGGGCAGCCTGTTTGCGCCGATGCACTGGACCGATCAGTTCTCGGCAAAGGGCCGGCTCGACACGCTGACCGCGCCGCTGACCGATCCCATTTCCGGCCAGCCGGCGCTGAAACATGTCGCCGCCCGCATCGAGAAATTCGCCGCAAAAGCCTTCGGCTTTGCGGTGACGCGGCATAGGCCGTCGCCCGATGCCGCGGCCTATTGGGCCGTGGCCAAATGCAAGGGCGGCTGGCGGGTCGAGCTTGCCTTTGCCGAAGACGACATCGACTGGGCCGGCTTTGCCGGGTCACTGTTCGGCGCGTCACCGGGTGCGGAAATGCTCGCCTATCATGACTGCGACGCCGGCCAGCATCGCATCGCCGCCTTCGACGGCGATCAACTGTCAGGCGCCTTGTTCGTCGCGCCCGGCCCGGTCGCCGTGTCGCGCGGCTGGGCGGCGGAACAGTTAAGTGCCGATCATGTCGACCGGCGCGGAAGGCTGGCGATCGTGGCCGGACGGCCGGGCGGGGTCGACGTCGATCGCGGCGCCATTGTCTGCTCCTGCTTCGGCGTCGGCGCCAACCAGATCGCCGAAGCGGTGCGCCGCGGCTGCGGCAGCGTCGCGGGGATCGGCGCGGCCCTGCATGCCGGTACGAATTGCGGCTCCTGCCGCGCGGAGATCAGGGTCATCATCGACGCGCAAAGTCTTCAAGCAGCCGAGTGATTGTCCCGACCAAAGGGGCCTGCGCGACGGCGCTGGTTGGGCTATGGTGGCGTAAGCGTGCTGCGCACGAATCGCCTTCAGTCAGGGTCATCCCAATGGCAAATCCCCCGCGCCGACCGACAAATCCGATGGCGGCCGCCGAAGCGGCTTTCAAGCCGGTGAAGAAGCCGGCCGCGCCGGTTCGTGAGCCCTCCGCCGCTCCAGGCGTCAGGGAGCTTGTTTCGATCCGGATCGACCGCGCCGTGCTGGACCACTTCCAGGAGGATGGGCCGGGCTGGCAGGACCGCATCAACGACGCCTTGCGGCAGGCGATAGAAGGCAAGCCGACGGCCGGCGGTTTGGGCGACGAGTAGCGCCCATCGCTTCGTCATCCACGGGCGGAGCAAGGAGCGTAGCGACGCGGCGCAGACCCCTGGAGCTGCTCCGCAGCCCAAGGGATACATGCCGCGACCTCAAAGCGCTGCAGCGGTGCAGAATTCTGTTCCGCTGCATTCCTCGATGGCTGTCACGGAATGGATCCCAGGGTCTCCGCGACGGAGCTTCGCTCCTGCTTCGCCCTAGGATGACGAAGTTGGGGAGGCTTCAGCCAAAGCGGACGTCGGCTCACGCCTCGAAGTGCAGGATATAGAGCTTGCGCGTCTTCTCGTGGATCGTCCATTCGCCTTTCCACCCTTTCGGCAGCACCAGCATTTCGCCCGGGCCGACGTCCTTGCTGCGGCCATCGGGACCATGCAGCGAGACCCGGCCTGACACGATGTGGCACGTTTCGGAATTGCTGTCGCGCGATGCGGTGAAGCGGCCCGGCGTGCACTCCCAGACGCCGACTTCCAACGTGCCGTCGGGCGAGGTCCACAGCGTCTTCGCTGCTTCGAACTGATTGCCGCTGATCGAGGTCGGCTTGGGCTCGGGCTCGCCGAGATCGATCGAGGCGAGATGGGCGAAGGTCTGGAAATCGGTCATGGCAGTCTCTTAATGTCCTGTGATGCGATCGGCGATTGCGGCGAGTTTCGACGTGTGCTGGAGGCCGGCCTCCTCGCGTTCGTCGGCGACGCGGTAGAGCTGATACATCGAGTGGACACCGAGCCAGCGCATCGGCTCGGGCTCCCACTTGCTGACCTGGCGGTTGACCCAGGGCAGGCGGGTCAGCTCAGTGTCGCGCCGCAGGATGAGATCGCGCAGCGTGCGGCCCGACAGGTTGGAACTGGATACGCCGAGCCCGACATAGCCGCCGGCCCAGCCGATGCCGGTCTCAGGGTCGAGACCGGCCGTCGTGCACCAGTCGCGGGGCACGCCCAGCACGCCGCACCAGGCGTGGTCGATGCGAAGCTTGGCTGTCTGTGGCAGAAGGCGGATGAGGATCGCGTGCAGGCTTTCGATCGTCGCCTGCTGCGTCTGGCCGCGCACGTCGGTCTGCGAGCCGTAGCGGTAGGGCACGCCGCGTCCGCCCATGGTGATGCGGCCTTCCCTGGTGCGCTGTGCATAGCAATAGGCGTGCGCGGCGTCGCCGAGAAGCTCATGGCCCTCCCAGCCGATCTCGTCCCATAGCGATTGCGGCAGCGGCTCGGTGATGATCTGCGCGCTGTTGAGCGGCAGCCAGAGCCGCTCATTGCCTGGTATGCCGGCCGTGAACCCTTCCGTGGCACGAATGATGATTGGCGCGCGCACGGTGCCGCGGCTCGTCGTGACCTTGCCCTTCTCGATGCCGGTCACGGTGGTCTGCTCGTAGATCGGCACGCCAATGCGTTCGACGGCTTCGGACAGGCCGCGCACCAGCTTGGCCGGCTGCACGCGCGCGGTGCCGTGGTGGATATAGCCGCCAAGCACATTTCTGATGTTGATGCGGGCTCTGGCCTCTTCCTGACCGATCAGGCCGACACGCTCGCTCGGCACGCTCCAGCCGATCGCATCGGCATAGGCGGCCTTGATCCGTTCGAGCTGCGGCGGGTTGGTGGCGACCGTCAGATTGTCGACCCGGCGGATGTCGGCATCGATGCCTTCGGTCTCGGTCACCGCGATCACTTCGTCGACCGTGCCATGCATGGCGGTTTCCATGTCGATGACGGCGCCGCGCGTCGAGGTCTGCAGATATTTTTCGCGCGACCAGCTGAAGCCGCCGGACAGCCAGCCGCCATTTCGGCCCGACGCGCCGAAGCCGGCGAACTCCCTCTCGACGATGGCGATGCGGATCGAAGGATCGGCCTTCTTCAGGTAATAAGCCGTCCACAAGCCGGTGTAGCCGGCGCCGACGATGCAGACATCGGCTTCGAGATCACCTGGAAGCGGCGCGCGGTAGGCCGGCAGGCCGATGTCGGCATACCAGAACGAGACGTTGCCGTTGACTTTGGCGTCCATGTCTAAAAATCCTGCGGGGAAAAGCGGTCAGGTCATCGTCATGTCGGCGCGGTCGTCGTCGGCAAGAAGTTTTGCATCGACGACGGACCAGCGCAGATCGACCGTGTCACCAATCGAGAACGGTGTGGCTTCCAGCGACGAGCGCACGATGGCGACCGAGCCGTCGCGAAGCGTCACCTGGTATTTCGAACCCGACCCCAGATAGATCGCTTCGCTGACCTCACCAGTGAGGCTGTTCTGCCCGGCGGCGGGAGGCGTGTTGGTGCCGGCAAGCGACAGCTTCTCCGGCCGCAGCAGGACCACCGGTTTGCGGCCGCCGGCGAGCTTGCCGTAGGCCACGATCTTCTGGCCGGCGATCGTCAGGCTGGTCTGGTCTCCGGACGCCTGGGCCTCGCCGCGCAAACTGGTCGATTCGCCGATGAACTTGGCCACGAACAAGGTCGTCGGCTCGTCGTAGAGCTGGCGGCCGGTTCCGACCTGTTCGATGCGGCCCTGATTGAACACAGCGATGCGGTCGGAGAGCACCAGCGCTTCTTCCTGGTCGTGCGTCACATAGACGAAGGTGGTGCCGAGTTCGCGGTGGATCCGCTTGATCTCCAGCTGCAGCCATTCGCGCAGTTTCTTGTCGAGCGCGCCGAGCGGTTCGTCCATCAACAGCAGCGGCGGATCGAAGACGATGGCACGCGCCAGCGCCACGCGCTGCTGCTGGCCGCCGGAAAGTTCGGAGGGATAGCGATGCGCGAAATCGGCCATCTTGACCATGTCCAGTGCTCGTACAACGAGACGGTCGCGCGCCTGCTTGTCCATGCCGCGCAAGGTGAGGGGATAGGCGACGTTCTTGCCGACCGTCATGTGCGGAAACAGCGCGTAGTGCTGGAAGACGACGCCGATGTTGCGCTTGTGCGCCGGCAGGGCGACGATGCTCTTGCCGCCGACGGCAAGATCGCCTGCGGTGAGGTCGGTGAAGCCCGCAACGACGTTGAGCGTGGTCGTCTTGCCGGAGCCGCTGGGCCCCAGCAGCGTCATGAACTCGCCCGGCTCGATATGCAGGCTGACATCATCGAGCGCGGTGAAATTGCCGTAACGCTTGGTTGCGCCCTTGATGTCGATGGCCGCGCCACGTTCCCTCGCAGTCATCTCAACTCCTCGTCGATTTCGAGCTGATGATCAGCCCGGCGCTGATGATCAGCGTCGTGGCAATGAAGATGATGGTTCCGACGGCCGTCACCGTCGGGTCGGCGTCGCGGGTGATGCTGGTGAAGATCTGCACCGGCAAGGTCTTGAGGTAGGGACTGGTGATGAACAGCGCGACGATGATTTCATCGAAGGAGGTGACGAAGGCAAACAAAAGCCCGGACAGGATACCGGGCGCGATCAGCGGCAAGGTCACGGTGCGGAATGTGGTGAAGCGGTTGGCGCCGAGGCTGGCCGCCGCCGTTTCCAGCCGCACGTCGAAGACTTCGAGGCTTGCCGATACGGCGATGATGACGAAGGGGATCGCCAGCATCGTGTGCGCGATGACGAAGCCGGTGGTGGTGCCGACAAGCTGGTAGTCGAGGTAAACGGCATAGATGCCGATCGCCAGCACCACGCCGGGCACGATCATCGGCGTGATCAGGATAGCGCGCAGCAGGCCGGCGCCGGAATGTTTCATGCGGCTGAGGCCAAGCGACGCCAGCGTGCCGATCAGCGTGGCGGCAACGGCGACGAGGCCCGCGACCCTCAGCGAATTGAAGAAGCTCGACAGCCAATCGGGATTGGTGAAGAAATTCGCGTACCACTGCCAGGAGAAACCGGAGGGTGGGAAGGCCAACGACTTCTTCTCGTTGAACGACATCGGGATGATGACCAGCGTCGGCATGACCAGCCACACGGCGACCAGCAGGCAGAACAGGCCGAGCAGGATGCGGAAGGGGGCCAGCCTCATGATCTGGCCGCCTGCTTGTGGCGCTGGCGCATCAGCGGTGCGGCGAGCGCCAGAAGCACGAAGGTCGCGCCCAGCAGGACGACCCCCATGGCGCCGCCGCGTCCCCAGTTGAGCAGGCTGAGCACCTGGCTCTGCACCAGCGTCGACAGCATGGTGCTGCGCGGGCCGCCGAGCAGGGCAGGGGTGATGTAGAAGCCGAGCGACAGGATGAAGACGATGATGGCGCCGGCGAAGACGCCTGGCAGCGACAGCGGCAGATAGATCTGCAGGAAGGCACGTGCGGGCCGCGCGCCGAGGCTGCGCGCCGCCTGCACGAGGCGCAAATCGATGCCGCGCATGACAGAATAGAGCGGCAGGATCATGAACGGCAGCAACACCTGCGCCATGCCGATGACGACTCCGGTCTGCGTGCGGATCAGCTTCACGCCGTCAAAGCCGAGCAGCCTGATGACCGAATTGATGATGCCGGAATCCTGCAAAAGGATGACCCAGGCCAGGGTGCGCACCACGCCGCTGACCCAGAACGGCACCAGCACGCACAGGATGAGGACCAGCCGCAGGCGCGGCCCGACCGCCGTCATGAGATAGGCATAGGGATAGGCGGCGATGACGCAGACGATGGTGACCCAGGCGGCGATGGAAAAGGTGCGCCACAGGACGGTGACGTTCACCGGCGTGGAGAAGAACCAGACGTAGTTCTGCAGGCCCCAGGCCGGGTCCGAAAAACTGCGCAGCGTGACGGTCAGCAAGGGATAGCCCATAGCCGCGATAAGCAGGAGCAGGGCCGGCATCGCCAGCAGCGACGGATAGGCGGCAAGGCGCAGGCGCCGCTGCGGCCCCTGCACGGCACCTGACGGCCGGGGATAATCACCCCCGGCCGTCGGCGTATGCGATGTCTGGCTCACGCCGTCACCTCAGTGGTAGCCGGCTCAGTTGCCGGCCATCAGCGCCGTCCACTTGTCGGACGCAGCGGCGAAGTTGGCGACCCAGAACTTGATGTTCTGCTGATAGCCGAGCTTGGCGTGGTCCGGCGTGTTGGTCAGGAAGGCGGCGACGGACGCGTCGACCTTTGGCTGTGCCTCGTTGTTGATCGGCGAGTAGGAGGTCTGCTCGGTCAGGATCTCCTGCGACTTCTTGCCGAGATAGGCGTTGATCAGCGCGTAGGAGGCATCGGGGTCCTTGGCGCCGACCGGGATGGTCAGCTGATCCATGACGACCAGCCAGTCCTTCCACACCGGCGTATAGGCAGCGCCATTCTTGACTGCCGTCATGGCGCGGCCGGTCCACATGATGATCATGTCGGCCTCGCCGGACTCGGCGAGCTGCTGGGATTCGGCGCCGGTCTTCCAGAAGATCGTGTCGGGGCCGATCGCCTTGATCTTGGCGATGCCCTTGTCGATGTCGGCCGGCGTCATGGCGTCGACCTTGCCGCCGTCGGCCAGGATGGCCTGTTCGATCAAGCCGCCGAGCGGGCTGCCGCTGCCGTCGATGGCGCGGGTGCCGGGGAATTTCGCGGTGTCGAAGAAATCCTTCCAGTCCTTTGGCGGATTGTCCTTGTACGTGTCGTTCTTGTACATCAGGACCATGCCGTAATTCATCGCCGGCACGCTGCACTCGCCGACCTGTCCGGGCGGGATGTGCGAGATATCGAGCTTGGTCAGGTCGAGCTTCTGGAACAGTTTGCCGCAATGCACGAAGGGCGGAAAATCATCCGTGTCGACGACATCCCAGGTCACATTGCCTGATTCGACCTGCGCCTGGAGCTTGGCGATTTCGGTCGGTCCGTCGTTCAGCAGCTTGACGCCGCTCTTGTCGACGAATTCCTTAAGCGCGGCAACCTGGCCGTCCTGGTAGATGCCGCCATACGAGACGAAGGTCAGCGTCTTGCCCTTCAGCGACCCGTCCACCACGGTCCCGGCCGGCGGCGCGTTCTGCGCGTGAGCGGCGGCTGCGAGCAAGGCCAGTGCGGCGGCGCCGACAAGCCCGGCCAATCTTGATCTGCTTCCCATTTTCTAACCCTCCGATGGCTCGCTGTTTGATTTTGGCAGGCCGGGCGCGAGCGTTTTCCGGGCTACATATTGATCGAGGTCGACAGCGCCGCTTGTCGGCGGCGCGATGATCCACAGCACTTCGGCCACCGTATCGCCGACATTGATCGTCCGGTGCGGCGTCGAGGTCGAATATTCGATGCTGTCGCCCTCTTCGAGGGTGAAGCTCTCGTCGCCGAGCGTCAGTTGCACGCGTCCGCGCAGCACGAGGAACATCTCGTTCGCGTTGCCATGCGTGTAGGGCACGTCGCCGGTGGAGCCGCCGACGGCGAACTCGCCGCAATAGACTTCCATCTCGCGGATCGGCCGGCGCGACAGCAGCGTCTTGCGGTAGCCTTCGCTGGTCGGCAGCGCCGGCCGTTCGGCCCGTGTCAGCACCGCGTGCGGCGACACCTCGCGTTCGTCGAAAAGATCGGCGAGGCTGATGCCGAGCGCGTTGGCGATCAGCATCAGCGTGCTGGTGTTGGCACCCGAAAGGCCGCGCTCGAGCTGGCTCAGGAAGCTGGCGGTGGTGCCGATCATGTCGCCGAGCTGGCGCAGCGTCAGGCGCCGCGTGGTGCGATAGGCCTTGATGCGATCGCCCAATACCGTCGAGCGGCGCGCTTCGGCGCTGGTTGCGGCATTGTCGTTGAGTGCGTGATCCGCAGCGATTTTCATGGCGATCTCAGGGTTCACTTAACATGCTATTAAGTGAGGCGTCCTGGCAAGCGGAATCGCCTTGTCATTTGAAAATCATCGATGGACCTGCAGAGAGCCCGTAATCGGCCGACCGGCAACGCCGGTTCGGCTCGATCACTGGATCATGAAGCGCGAACTGAATGGCAGGCTTGCCGCGCCGACGGCCTTCGGGCTGATGCTGACCCGCGCGGGCAGCGCTTCGATGCCGGGGAATTCCCGGCCGATGTCGGCGCACAAGGCCTTGGCGATCTTCTGCGGCGCGTAGCTGGACAGGACGACCGTCCTGAATTCGACAAACTGGGTCAGTGCGGAAATAGAGGCTTTCAGGCGGTTGGAGCATTCCCCTAGCCATTCGCTGTAGGCCTCGCCAAGGTCAGGCCACTCGGGGCTGCTGCTCCAGATGATTTCGGACGGGCGCCGGCGCTTGGTCAGTTCGCTCTCCAGGCGCATCAGCCCATGATCGAAGCTGGCGCTGGAGTTTCCCTTGTAGATCTGGTGGTTGAGGATGAGCCTACTCTGCAGCCGTGCTCCCAGATAGAAGAACAAATAGTCGTTGAGCGGCTTGGCGACGCCGAACATGCTCTCGCCGCCGGCTGCCGCGGTGATATCGTTCTGCACGAAAACCGGCAGCTTGATCTGTTCCTCGATCTCCCCCTGCAAGGCTTTCAGCGAGGTGCTCGATCCGTTGCGGGTTGCAGCCATCGTGTCGACATCGTCGGGAACGGCCAGGCCGATGCCGGCAACCCGGCTGCGCGCCTCGACCGGCAGGCTGGTCATGGCTTGCCTGATCGCGCCGAACAGATCGCTGCTTTGCGGAAAGGGATTGGCTTCATCCGCCGGCAATTGCGTGTGGAAGCGCACGGTGCCGATGAAATCGATGAGCGCGATGTCGATCCTGCGGCGGCTGAAGCCGACGCCAACCGCATAGGCGCCCTCCGGATTGAGTGAAAGCGGGATGGTGGGCGGCCCGACGCGGCCGCGCTGCGCCTCGCCTTGCGAGACCAGGCCTTCCTGCTCGAGCGAACGGACGATGACCGAGGCCGTCTGCGCCGACAGGCCGGTCTTTTCGCCGATTTCCATCCGCGAAATGCCCTCGTTCTGAAGCAGCAGCGACAGCACCAGCCGCTCATTATAGCTGCGCACGCTCAACGCATTCAGCCCGCTCGCACGATCGGCGATGCGCAATGGATTGGGTGGTGCGAACCTCATGTCAGGCAAGGGTCGCCCCGTCGGTAAGAGCGCGCTGCCTCGCGGCGGTATGGTTGCTCATGTCGAGCGGCTCCAGCCGATGGCGTCGACCGCGCGGGCAAGTGCGGTGCCCAGCAATCTGTGCGCCTCGGCATCGATGTGAAAGCCGTCCGCTTCGCTGCACGAGACCACCGAGCCGGCATCGAAAAAGTGGAGTTCGAGCGAGTCCGCCAGAACCTCGAACTCGAGCGCGAGCAGGCGCGATTTCTCCGGCGCACCGGCGAAGATGGACTTCCATTCCTTGACGTCGTCCTGCATCGGCGGCGGGGCCACGATCATGATCTCGGGCGTCGAGCCGCCTGGCCCAGGCGCCAGCTCCTTGATGTCGTAGACGAGGCAGCCGATCCCCATCGCCACTTCCGACGGCGGCTTGTTGAAGCGGATCTTCAAATCGTTAGTGCCGAGCATGATGATGACGAGGTCGAGCGTCGCATGGCTCTGCAGGCAGGGGCGAAGATAGGTTCTGCCGTTTTTGTGGGCGCCCTCGATCGGGTCGTCGTGGACGGTGGTGCGGCCGCTCAATCCTTCCTCGATGACATACCAGTCGGGGCCTAGCTGAGAACGCAATATCCCCGGCCAGCGTTCACCCGGCCCATAGCGCTCGAGCGGCCCCCTGCCGGGGATCTGGCCGTGCGTGTTGGAGTCGCCGTAGCACAAGACTGATCGCATGTTTTTCCCGCCGGGACTGACAGCGCGCCGAAGCCGGCGAGCGCCAATCATGATGGATAGAGGAGCGATGAAAGGCAAGCAAGGGAATAGTCATTCAACATGACTAACTATTGACAGGGCGAATCCGCTGTGCTTCTAAAGTGCCCGGAGGAGTTCTCGACCGTCATCATCGTCCAGCAGGAATTGGGCTTCGGCACGCATGTGTTCGGGGGCGGGAGAATTGCGTGCATCGGTCGGTTTGCGACAACGAGCATGCATTGGGAGAGCGTCTCATGGCCGTACGCATTCGTACGGCCGGCCATACGAATTCGTAGGCCGGGGCAACCACAAGGAGGAGAGTTTAATGTTAGGATTGCTGAAAACCGTCGGCCTGGGGATGCTCGTTGCGTCCACGCTTGCCGTGACGTCGCTGGCGCATGCGGAAGACATCAAGCTGATGGACGGCGTGGCGCCGCGCCCCGACGACACGCGCATGACCGCGGCCGGTGCGTTCAAGAAGGACCCGCCCTGGGTCATCGGCATGAGCGACTTCGGCGTCAACGCCAACACCTGGACAGTACAGGTGGCGCATGAGGCGGAGAACGCCGCGGCCAAGGACAAGCGCATCTCGAAATTCATCCTGCTCGATGCCGGCTTCGACCAGAAAAAGCAGGTGGCCGACATCGAGGACCTGATCGCGCAGCATGTCGACGCGATCATCGTTCAGCCGGTGACCAGCACATCGGCCAATGCCAGCATCGCCAAGGCGGTCGCCGCCGGCATCCCGGTCATCCTTCACACCGGCCGCATCGATTCCGACGCCTACACCACCGAAATCCAGGGCGGCGCCGAGCATTTCGGCAAGGTGATGGGCGACTGGCTGGTCAAGACCGTCGGCGACAACGGCAAGATCTGGGTCCTGCGTGGCCTGGCCGGCCATCCGGAAGACACCAACCGCTACAACGGCTTACTGGAATCACTTAAAGGCACGCATGTGCAGATCATCGCCGAGGAGCATGGTGACTGGCAGTACGACAAGGCCAAGAAGCTGTGCGAGACGCTTTATCTGAACAACCCACAGGTTGACGGCATCTGGTCGTCCGGCGCTGACATGACGCGCGCCTGCGTCGATGTCTTCAAGCAGTTCGGCACGCCCGTTCCGCCGATTTCGGGCGAGGGCAACAATGGCTATTTCGGCCAGTGGATCACGGACGGGTTCAAGTCGATCTCGCCGGAATACAGCCCCGCCCAAGGTGCGGCCGGCGTGCGCGCCGCCGTTGCCCTTCTGGAAGGCAATCAGCTCTACAAACGCTATGTCTATAATCCCGACGGATGGGACCAGGACAAGGCCAAAAAATACTATCGCGACGACCTCACCGCCAATGTCTGGTGGCCGAGCGAACTGCCAGAAGACAAGCTCAAGGAATATTACGGCAAGAAGTGACGGCGCCGTGGCTGGCGGGGAGTGGACAAGCATTCCCCGCAGGCCATTCCATCTGTCGAATCCGGTTCGTTCGAGGGTTTCGTGACCAATCTTATCGAGATGTCCCACATTTCGAAGGCGTTCGGAGGGAGCAGGGCGCTCCATTCCGTTTCCCTCGATCTCAAGGCGGGCAGCGTCCACGCCCTGATGGGCGAGAACGGCGCCGGCAAATCGACGTTGATGAAGATCCTGGCGGGCGTGCATCAGCCCGATTCCGGTGAGATCTTCATGAACGGGG
>NZ_RZRK01000289.1:0-7073 GCF_003997835.1 Mesorhizobium sp. M7A.F.Ca.CA.004.12.1.1 | reverse complement strand
GGACGGCCGCATCGCCCAGTCGACGGTGCCGTCATTGGCGATATCGATGGTCGCTTTCGGCCGCACCAGCCGCATGTCGAAGATCAGCACTTCGCCGCGCAGGAAGGGCGCCAGTTCCGCATCCATCGAAAACGTCTCGACGGTCATGGCCGGCTGGCCATTGGGGCCGCCGGCGACCGCGACGTTCGAGAAGGTCACCGAGGGAAACGGCAACAGCCTTGCCGTGGCGTCGCCCTGCACGGTCACCTTGCGGCCGAGGATGGCGCTGGCCTCGCGCTCGAATTGGGCGCGGTAGCCGGTCCAGTCGATAAAATACGGCACCACCAGCGCCGCACACAGCACCAGCACAAAAAGGCCACCGAAGATCACGAACAGGCGAGCGAGCATCAGCTCCGAATGGGTTGATTGAAATTCTGCCGCACTCTACCCGCATCCGCGTGTCGATAAAGAGGCAATTCATCCAGTGTTGCGCGATGTCTCATCCGCAGTTGCGTGATATCGGGCGATCTGAAACAAATCCCGGCGAAGCGGAGAATTCGGATGTCTGGAAAGAACTGGGATCGCGTGCCGATCGATGCGCAAAGTGTCGACGCCCCGCTGTCGCTTTCGGCGGTCTTTCTTGTCGTCACCGTCGCCAGCGGTCAGACCGCGCTCGCCAAGATAGCCTCCGTGCTCGGCGGCCTCGATGATCTCGTCAAAACCGTCGGGTTCCGCGATCTTTCCGGGCGGCTTTCGTGCATTGCCGGCATCGGCCGCGATCTCTGGGATCGTCTTTCCCCAGATCGGCGACCGCTGGAACTGAAACCGTTTGCGCCGATCAAGGGTGCCGTTCATTCGGCGCCTTCGACCGCCGGCGATCTTCTCTTCCACATCCGCTCCGAGCGGCCCGATATGTGCTTCGAGTTCGAGCGCATTCTGCTCGACAATCTCGGTGATGCCGTGAACGTCGTCGACGAGGTTTCCGGCTTTCGGTACTTCGATGCGCGTGACCTGCTCGGCTTCGTCGACGGCACGGCCAACCCGACCGGGCTGGACCTTCCGGCCTCGGCACTCGTCGGTGATGAGGACGCCGACTTCGCCGGCGGCAGCTATGTCGTCGTCCAGAAATACCTGCACGATCTCCAGGCCTGGGCGCGCATTCCGACGCCCGAGCAGGAAGCGATCATCGGCCGCACCAAGATCGACAACATCGAAATCGATGATGACGAGGCGCCGCGCAAATCACACAAGTCGCTGGCCACCATCGAGGATACCGATGGCAACGAGTACGACATATTGCGCGACAACATGCCGTTTGGCAGGCCGGGGCAAAAGGAGTTCGGCACCTACTTTATCGGCTACAGCAGGTATCTCTGGGTGATCGAGAGGATGCTGCAGCGAATGTACATCGGTGAGCCGCCGGGCGCTTACGACCGGCTGCTCGATTTCTCGACGCCGCACACCGGCACGACGTTCTTCGCGCCAACCCGCCCCATGCTGCAAACCCTTGTTGAGGACGCATAGAAGACGCCTGCGGCCGCACGGCAGGCCGGCGCCCCAACGATTTCACCCGGCGATTGTCAGAACCCTCAGCGTGCGTCGCGCTTTGCTTGCGCCACCTTGGCCGCCTTGCGCTGCCGGCCAAGCTCCATCGGTCGGACGAGGTCTTGCGCCCTCTGGTTTGCCACCGACCGCATCCCCTTGCGCGCGGTGCGCGAATTGAAAGCAGGGCCTTCCGGCGTCGCCCCTTGCTTCATGACAAATGCCTTGCGCGCGTTTTCGATCAGCGAAACGCTGGCCGCCAGCTGCCGGCGCCGCTCGGCCTCGCCATTCAGCCGCCGCATGGCCATGGCCAGCACCGCAAGCTTTGTCTGCGAACCGCCATCGGACTTTGAGGGCGCAGCGCCTTTCGGCGCTCCTTTGCCGCGTATCTCACGCTGGCGGCGGTGTGCTTGGGTTTGGGCCTTGTCGCGCCGCTCCCGCAACAGCTTGACCAGGCCGGCAAGATCGGCGTCGGAAAGCTCCTGCACCGCCGGATGGTGCGATTTCTCCACCAGTTCCTGTTCGTCCGCGCTCAGCGCACGCGCCGCTTCCTTGCGTGAAATCGCCATGGCATTCCTCCTCCGCTGGCACGCCTGTCTGTTTCAGGCCATTCGCATGAGTTTCTGCCCCAAAACCGCGTCGGTCAAGAATAGCCCTGCTGACGATGCCGGATGGTCGAATACCGAGCCGCTCAGCCTGTGCATCGGCTGCGCAGATAGGCGCAGACCAGCTCGATGAGTTCCGCTCGCAATTCCGGCGATTGCAGTTCGCCATGTCGCGCTGCGGCATGCACGACCCCTTCGACCGCACCCGACAGCACACGTCCGGCAATGTCGTCGCGCTTGGGATCGGGCTTGCCCGAGGCAGATGCGATCACGGCTTGGTAGCGGCGCAGATACTCCGCCTCGAACTGATCCTGTGTCGAGCGTGCGGCAAGCGGCACCTCGTCGAGCAGGACGCGATGCAGTTCCTGATCGACGCTGTGGGCGGCGACGACGCCATCGACAAGCTTCGCCGCCCGCTGTTCCACCGTGATCACTGCGTCACGCTCATCCGAACCGGATATGGCCGCGAGCACCGCGTCGAGATGGCGTTTTCGGATCTCCTCCGCCAAGGCCAGCTTGTTGGGAAAATACTGGTAGATCGAGCCGACGCTGACACCAGCCGCCGAAGCCGTCTCGTTGGTGGTGAAATGCGCCCACCCACGCCGAGCCAGAACGCGAGCCGCGGCTTCGACAATCGTATCCACGGTTGCGCGGGAACGCTGTTGCCGTGGCGCTTTGCGCACGCTTCCATGCTCTGAGGGAACGCGAGTAGCCATATCAGGGCCTTTTCACCAAAATGCGAGTGTCCGCTCACATTTATCGAGCCAAGCCTGCCACGCAAGTCAATGAGAGGTCGCTATGAGCAACAAGACACTGCTTTTATCCCTGTTCCGCTACAAATCCTGGGCCGACAATGAACTCCTCGCTCTTTTGGCAGAGATCGAAAACGAGACAACCGAGAAGCAGCTTGGCGCGATCCTTGAGACCGTCAATCACGCGCATGTCGTCGACCGGATCTTTGCGTCGAACCTCCAGCAGCAGAAGCACTCCTATCGAGACACGGGCACGAGCAGCACACCGACGCTCGCGGAGCTGTCCAAGGCGATCAAGGAAACCGACCGGTGGTACCTCCGCTACGTCGAACAGGTCGACCCCGAAGAACTGGCGGAGGCGATCCGTTTTGCCTTTACGGACGGCGCCCCCGGGCAGATGTCACGAGAGGAGATGCTGGCACATGTCATCACCCATGGCGGCTATCATCGCGGTGAGGTCGGACGCATAGTGACACAATTGTCGAAGCCATCGTCGCCCGACACCTTCACGGGTTATCTCCATCAGGCAGAGCCCGCCCGCCGAGCACCGGTGTAATCGGAAACCTTACATTGGAGATGCCGGTCCGGCTCCTTCATTGCTGTGGCGGGATAATCCCTACCCTGCTGGCAAGATCTTGCCCGGGTTCATGATATCAAGCGGATCCAGCGCCTGCTTGATCGTGCGCATGATGTCGACGCCGTGGCCGAGCTCGTGGCGCAGGAAACCGATCTTGCCCTGGCCGATGCCGTGCTCGCCGGTGCAGGTGCCGTCCATGGCGATCGCCCGCATGTTGAGCCGCGCGACGAACTTTTCCGACAACGCGATCTCCCTGGGATCGTTGACATCCATCAGCACCAGCACGTGAAAATTGCCGTCGCCGGCGTGGCCGACGATCGGCGCGATCAGACCCATCTCTTCTATGTCGGCTTCGGTTTCCATGACGCATTCGGCAAAGCGCGAGATCGGCACGCAGACATCGGTCGACAGCCCCTTGGCGCCCGGCCGCAGTGTCAGCGACGACCAGTAGGCGTCATGCCTGGCCTTCCACAGTTTGGTGCGCTCCTCGGCGACGCTGGTCCACAGGAACGGCCCGCCGCCATTCTCTTCCGCGATCATGCCAAAGGTCTCGGCCTGTTCGGCAACACCGGCATCGCTACCATGAAACTCGACGAACAGGCACGGGCTCTCGGGATAGTCGAGCTTGGAATAGTTCTTCATCGCCCGCATCTGCAGCGCGTTGACCAGTTCGATGCGCGCCACAGGAATGCCCATCTGGATCGTGGCGATGACCGCGTTGCAGGCCGCCTCGACGCTCGGAAACGGGCAGACGCCGCCCGAAATCGCCTGCGGGATGCCTTGCAGCTTCAAGGTCAGCGAGGTGATGATGCCGAGCGTGCCTTCCGAGCCGACCAGCAGCCGCGTCAGATCATAGCCGGCCGAGCTCTTTTTCGCCCGCTTGCCGGTCGTCACGGTTTCGCCGTCAGCCATGACGGCGGTCAGCGACAGCACGTTCTCGCGCATCGTGCCGTAGCGCACCGCATTGGTGCCGGAGGCCCGCGTCGCGGCCATGCCGCCCAGCGAGGCATTGGCGCCGGGGTCGATCGGAAAGAACAGTCCGGTGTCGCGCAGATGCCGGTTCAAATCCTCGCGGGTGACGCCGGGTTCGACCGTGCAGTCGAGATCCTGTGGATTGACCGCCAGGATACGGTTCATGCGCGATGTGTCGACCGATATGCCGCCGCCCGGTGCGTTGGTGTGGCCTTCCAGCGAGGAGCCGACGCCAAAGGCGATCACCGGCACGCGGTGCGCGGCACAGGCCCGCACGATGTCCTGCACCTCGGCGGTCGTCTCGGGAAAGGCGACGCCGTCCGGCGCCTGCGTCGGAATATAGGTGGTGGTGTGGGCATGCTGCGAGCGGATCGCCTGGCCGGTCTGGAATCGCTCGCCGAGCCGTTGCTTGAGGATGCCGAGCACCGCCGCGATGCCTTCCTCGTTACGTTCGACCGGGTTGAGGTCGCTCAGAGCCATGAATTCCTCCGCGAATGGACCAGCGTCCACGCTTGTTATGCGTCTATGGATGCGTAAAGCAATTCCAGGAAAAGTGTGAAGCGGTTTTCCGTCCGGAATGCGTCAGAACAAATAGAGTCTCCGGAGCCAAGCTCTGTCCAGCGCCAGAACAAGGAAGTTTCGATGCCCATCCCCACTCCCTTCGTCTCGAAACCCATGGACATCGAGAAGGACTGGATCGACTACAACGGCCATCTCAACATGGCCTATTACAACGTGCTGTTCGACCGCTGCTCGGACGACGCCTTCGAGGCAATGGGCATGGGACCGAACTATGCCAGGGATCGCCGCCTCACCATCTACACGGCCGAAGTCCATGTCTGCTACGTGCAGGAGCTGCACCTCGAGCACAAGGTCACGGTCTCCTTCCAGCTCATCGACCACGACGACAAGCGGCTGCGGGCCTACCAGGAAATCCGCCATGTCGACGGCTGGCTGGCCGCGACTTCCGAATCGCTGTCGCTGCATGTCGACATGTCCGGGCCGAAGGTCTCACCCTTCCCCGCCGATGTGCTGGCCAGGGTCGAAGCCATGCGCGCCGCCCATTCGGCACTGCCGATGCCGGTACGGGCCGGCCGTTCGATCGGCATCAAACGCAAATAGGGCGAAGCCGACACCTTCTCGTTCCCGGCGTCAAAGCCACACCGGCAATCTAAAATCGCAGAACCCTCCCATCGGCCGGCAGCAGTGCTTGAAGCGGCGCGGCGCCCTCGTTAACCTTACCAAGGTTTTAACGGGAACAAGCCATCTGAGCCGTTGCGCGACTCAGCGGGTCGGTCGAAAACGATCCGCATCGAGGTAGCGACACGGGCGGCGCGGCGCCGGTTCGAGGAAAGTGCATGAAAACCGACATCAAGGTCGAGGTGGACAGGCTGGCTGCCGATCCGCGCATCACCGACTATGATTTCTGGCGCTCGCTCAAGAACGTCAACAACGAGATCTTCCACATCGCCAACAACAACGAGCCGATCCCGTTCGACATGATCCGCTGGCGCGCCATCCTGAAGCAGGCGCGCATGAAGCGCGGCCACGCATAGGTTCCTCTCCTGTAGGTCAAGCCTGGCGCCTCAACGCTCCCAGCGCCGAGCGCGCCACCACCGGCGACGACTGGATGATCGCCGTATTGGTCATCGCATAAGGAATGATGCGGTCGATCACCCGCTCGAGTTCGGCCACCGAGCCGACATGCGCCAGCGCGATGAAACAATCCTCTCCGGTCACCCGGTCGCATTGCACGATCTCCGGCAGTTCGCGGATGATCTCGGCCACGAGGGCCAGTTGCCCCGGCACCGGCCGGATGCGCAGCCACGCCGACAGCGGCAGGCCGAGTGCCGCCGGGTTGATCCTGACCGAATAGGCCTCGATGACGCCGCTTTCCTGCAGCCGCTTGATGCGCTCGGCCACGCTCGGCGCCGACAGACCGACTGAGCGTGCCAGCTCCGCCGTGCTGGTGCGCGCGTCCTTCTCCAGCAGACGCAGGATCTTCATGTCAGAGACATCGAGGTCGGCACTTTCAGTTCGAAGGCGCTTCATGGGAAATTCCTTGCTTCTGAGAGAAATCTCGCCAGACGAGCCCATCATCACTCATATAAACCGGCAAATATGCCTGCGATACTGAGCCGATGAATGATCAAACGCAAGCTCTTACGGCAGATCCTGCCCCCGGCAACCCCACCCTGGCCAGGCTGACGGAAAAATTGCCGCCGCATGTCTGGTTCGCCGTCAGCGCCGTCTTCCACTATCTCGGGCCGGCTTTCGCCGTGCTGCTTTTCCCGCATGTCGGCGTGCTCGGCATGGCGTGGCTGCGCATCGCCACGGCAGCACTCATCTTCGCACCCCTGACCCGTCCATGGCGAAGCTTCGCCCGCGCCGATCGCTCGACAAGGCTGCTGTTGCTGGCCTTCGGCGCCTGTCTGGCGGTGATGAACTGTTCGTTCTACCTGGCGCTCGACCGCCTGCCGATCTCGCTGGTGGCGGCGATCGAATTCGTCGGCACCATCGGCGTCGCGGCGATCGGCCTCAGGAGCCCGCGCAATCTTGCCGCCCTTGTCGTCGCCGTCGCTGGCACCTTGCTGCTCATCGACGTCAGATGGTCCGACAATCCCATCGGGCTGTGCTGGGCCTGTC
>NZ_RZRK01000288.1:0-7084 GCF_003997835.1 Mesorhizobium sp. M7A.F.Ca.CA.004.12.1.1 | reverse complement strand
GCCATGTCTACCGCAGTGCGCTGAACGCCTGCAGCGCGGCGATCGCCGCGCTGCAGGCGTTCAGCGCACTGCGGTAGACATGGCCGCGTCGCTCGAGCGGCCAACGCTGCAGAAAATCGGCGGCTTCGCTGACGCTGTCGATCTCTTCGATCTCATCTTCCACCCGCACTTTGAGCGGCACTCCGGTTTTCATCGTACCCACGGCGTTCACCTTCGCTTTGCGCGCGGCTCCAACTACCGCATCGATAAACGCGCCCCGCTGGCGGCCGGTTGCATCAATTTTTCGGCCGGCGCGCGATCCTCATGGGCTAGCCACCGCGTTCAGCCAGTCATGGGCGCGGCTTTTGGGCCTGGCCACCAGTATGTTCTGTTGCTTGGCCGCCCTGGTGAAGGCGTCGAACGCAATGCGCTGGCAGCAGATGCCTTCGACGGCGAGCGTAACCAGCCGCGTCGCCTCGAGATAACCAGGTGCTGTCTTGTCGGGCCATTGGTGGCGCAATGCCTCGGCTGCGCCGGCCACCGAACTGACCAGCATGGTTTTGTTATCGCAAAAGCGCACGGTAACCGGCATGAAGGCTGTCATCGGCGAACCTCCCCTTGGCATGGACGCGACATAACGTCGAAAGCTCGCGCCGGTTCCATCAGCCTGGATGCCGGGCGGCAAGGATGCTGGCGCAGCGGCGAGGAGGCGACGACCTCCGATTCAACGAAGGCCAACCGAACGGCGGCTCTCTCCGCCCTGCCGACCATGTGGGGAGATGCCCAACAGCGCGAAGGATCGCCGCTTTGCCGTTCTCCATCATCCCGAGCCAACCAGGAGCCTCCCATGAGCAAAAGGACCAGACCCGTCAAACCGCAGGCGCCGAAATTGCCGAAGGGCGAGGCCGAGCAGGTGCGCATACGCCGCGAGATCGGCCATGATTTCGCGCTCAGGGATGACGCCTTCGGCCGCAAGCGGCTGGCGGCGGGCACGCTGGAGGCTGCTCGTGTCTACGAGGTGTCGAATGACGGCTACGCCGCCACCGGCGGCATCGTGCGGGTGCGCGCCATCGATGCGCTTATCGGCATCACCTCGCTGTCGCGCCAGCAGCGCGAGGCAGGTCTGCGCTACCGCGAGGATTTCCGCTGCAGCCAGCAGGCTGATGTCAAGCCGATGCGCTGGACCGAGCGCGTCGACGGCGGCCGCGATGGCGGCGGCATCGCCGACAGTGTGCTCGACGCCGGCAGGGCCTATGCCGCCGCCACAAGAGCGCTAGGCCATTGGGAGGTGGCCGCCGTGGTGCGACAAGTCTGCTGCGCGGACGGTTCCCTCAAGCGCCTGTCCGAGCAGACCGGCGAAGGCCGGAACGTGGTGACGAAGCTCCTGAAGGTGGGGCTGGATTTGTTGGCAGTGCATTACGGGATGATGATGAGGCGGTGAGGGGTGAAATGGATCCGACCGGCGATGCCTGCCGGATCGGTGATCAAGCCCGTTCCACAGATTCGCAAGATGTGATGAACAATGCGGACCGGGCGCAGATACCCAGGCGCCTAAAACAAGGCCCGCTCCAATGGCCCCGCCAGTGTCTCGGCAAAGCCCGTCGCCAGATGGTGCCTGTCACGAAACGCCAGCTTGCCTGATATGACGACGTGGCAGGTGGTCGGGCCGCAGAATTGGTTGGTGAGGTCGATGTAGCGGGTGTCGGGCACGCTGGTCACCACGGCGCGCTCGGCGGCGGCGGTGCTATCGTTGGCGGCTTCGGCTCTTGGCGTGTCGCAGTGCGGCGAGGGTGCCTCGCGCCACCACAGGGTGCGCGCCACGCAGGAGCCGGCGAAGCTGGCGTTGATCGGCGTGTCGCGGATAACAGCCGTCTCGACACCGGCCCGGCTGAAGGCCTGCAAGGTCGAGCGCAGGCCGGCCTGCCAGCGCGCTACTTCAGCGGTGCGTTCGGCCGCGGGCAGGTCACGGATCAGATTGCCGATGGAAAATTCGGAGATCACCACCAGGCGCGGCTTGTGGCGGATGATCTCTGATATGGCCTGCTCGCGCCAGGCGTCGCATTCGGTGTAGTCGCGCTTCAGCACCGTGTTGAAGGTGGAGAGCCGCGAAGCGCGGCACGATGATTTGAGATAGGTGATGATCTTTGTGTCGTTGCGCCTGGCTGCTTCGATCAGCGGCGTCGACCACTGGTCGGCGTGCGAATCGCCGAACAGCACGATGGTGCGGGTGGCGTCGGCCGGGCCGAACATGCAGGGTTTCGGCGTCACCGTTTGGAAGTCGGCCAGGCAGTTCTTGTCGACAGCTCGCGCGATGGAAGGTCTTTCGACCGCCTGCTCGATGCCGCGCTGCTCGGGGCCGATATTGCGCGTGGCCAGATGCGCGTTGGCATAGGCGACCGCCACGCCGGTGCCGGTCAGCATCAGCGCGGGAACCAGCACAAGGCCGGGAAAAGCGCGAAGCGGTTTTGCGCCTGGAATGGCCTTGGGAAAGGCGCGGGCGCCTACCGCCATCCAGGCGCCGCGCCGCGCCGGGTCTTCGATCAAATGATAGGTGAGCACCGACAGCGCGAGCGCCAGCACGCCACAGCCAAGGCGCTGCGGCACGGAAAGCTCCGGCGCCAGCATCCCGGCATAGACGATGACCGGCCAATGCCAGAGATAGAGCGAATAGGAGAGCGTGCCGATCCATTGCAAGGGCGGCAGGGACAAAGCGGCGGCCGGGCCAAGGGCTTGCCAGCCGGTCCGCCTGTTGGTCTGCGGCCCGCCGATGCCGCTCAGCAGCACCAGCACGGTGCCCGCCACCGGCAGCAACGAGTACCAGCCGGGGAAGGGCAGGTCCTCGCTCAACAGGAGATAGGCGGTCGCGATCAGCGCCAGGCCGAGCCAGCCAAGTGCTGCCCGCAGCCAGATGCGGTGCTGCAGCAAAGCCATGGGGACCAGCGTCGCCAGGCCGCCGGCGGCGAACTCCCAGGCGCGCAGCGGTGAAAAATAGAAGGCCCAGGCCGGCGCCGCGCTGGTCAGCCACTGGCAGGCGGCGAAGGAGGCAAGGCCGGCAACGCCGATCACGGCTGCGGCCGTTCGCCGGCCCGGCCGCAGCCAGGCGGCCAGCAGAAGCAGCGCCGGCCAGGCCAGATAGAACTGCTCCTCCACCGACAACGACCAGAAGTGGATGAAGGGATTGCTGGTGGCGTCGGCGGCGAAATAGTCGAACGACCAGCGCAGCAGCCACAGATTGATGGAATAGGCGGAGGCGAACATGGCGCCGCGCGAATAGAGCGCCTGCTCCTGCGGCGCCAGGATGAAGTAGCCGGCGGCCAGCGTAACCAGGATGACGAATAAAGCTGCCGGCAGAAGCCGCCGCGCGCGCCTGGCATAGAAGCGCCAAAGGTCGAGCCGGCCGGTCTCGCCGATCTCCTGCATGAGATGGGTTGTTATCAGCCAGCCCGAGATGACGAAGAAGATGTCGACGCCGGCAAAGCCGCCGGGGAGCGCGGTGAGGCCGAAATGGTAGGCGACGACACCGCCGACGGCGAGCGCGCGCAATCCTTGTATGTCCGGCCGGAACGATGCTGCCACGACGGCTCCTTCGTGCAAGGCCCAGCCCCTGCGCAACGTCGGCCGGGCAGGCTGATATCGCAATGCAACAAATTTATCGCAGTGCAACATAGAGCAATTTTATCGCGGTGCAACATAGCAGGAATGGGAAATGGGCCGGCGCGCCGGCCGGGCTTGATCGTTGCGTGGCTTGATCGTTGCGTGGCGGGCTTGTCCGTGCGCCCCGCGGCAGACGCAAAACAGCCCCGCGAAGGGGCTGTTTCTCATCGGGCCGCTGGATTGCTACTTGCTGCCGCCGTTCGCTTTCACGCTGCTGCAGAATTCCGGATGGCTGTTGGCCGCAGTGGCGTCCTTCGCCTCGTCCTCGCAGGCCTTCATCATCGCGGTCTGGTCGTCCGGCGTAAGGGCCTTCCAGGCCTTCACGAAATCGTCGTCGCTGACCATCGTCTTCCTGCTGGAGTCGGTGTAGAAGGGCTGCATCTTGGCCGGATCGTCGAGAGCCGACGTGCCGGTGTCGCTCGCGGCAAGCGCCGTACCGGCAACCATCGAGAGCGTCATCGCGCCGAAACAGATCATCTTGATGTTCATGGCGGTACTCCTCCTGTTGCTTTGGGATCGTCGAAGCAACGATCAGCTGGAAAACGACAGGTTTGGGTGAAAGTTCCGGGGTTTTTTGCGCAAAAATCCCGAAACGAAGAAAAATATAGTCGAAAAACTTGAAACTTTCCCCGATTTTTCCCGTAAGAAGCGAGTTTATCGGGTCTCTCGTGCGAGACTGACCACCAGCCGATCGACACTGGGGTCGTCGAGACTGACGATATGGGCCATCTGCAGCGCTCGCCTCATGCTGATCCTGGCGACGTCCTGCCGCATGATGACGGATACAAAGGCCGGCCCTGATCCGGTGAGGACGATCGCCCTGCCTACCAGAACCGGTTCGGAGATGGGAGCCCACTGCACGGTCATGATTGAGGGCTCGGTGGTCTGGCGCCGGTTGATGCCGGTGAAATAAATCCAGTTCAGGCGCGAGATCGCCACGCCGTAATGGTTGCCGGGTATTCTCGAGCCACCCCGGCCATCGCCCGAAGCCCAGCGCGTCACCCGCCTGAAGGTGACGAGATCGGCCTCGCGCCGCACGAAGGTGACCGAGCGCATCAAAAAGTCGGGTCGGCCGGGCATCGAAAAATAGGTGAAATATGTGCCTCCGGCGATGGCGGGCGACGGCGGCCGCACCATGTTTTCGTACAGGGCCTGGCGCAGCGTTGCGTTGCCGTCGCTCTTGGCTGCCGCGGCGGCCGGCTCACGATACAGCTCATTCTCATCGATCTTGAAATAGTCGCAGATCAGCCTTGCGGTGGCTTTGTTGGGAACCGCCTTGCCTTGCAGATAGCGCTCGAACTGGGTGCGATTGATGCCAAGCTCACGGCACACCGCGCTGACGGAAGCGTGGCGTTGGACCAGCCGCCTGAGATTGGCGGCGAGATTCTCGCGAATTGGCACGACATCTCCCCGACAGACGTACGGACCAGTATTCAAGCGATTGCTTATATACAGTTGCATGCCGTGGCGGCGGCGCGAAGATGGACCTTTGGCCAATAGGCAACGACCCGGTGGCGCGTAGACTGTACGATTCTGACAGTCCGGCTATGCAAGCCGTGTAAATGGGCGTATTTCGATGGCAAGAGCGACCTGAGATCGGCCTCTCGACATCCTGCAATGGAGGGCGGTTTGGATCATACCGGCCTGGTCGAGCTTCTGGACTACACGCAAGCGCAATTGACGAAGATCCGCCAGGCGGTCGCGGCCAGCGATCACGCCGGTGCCATGTTCACCATCGACTGCCTTGTGGGAGCGGCGGCCGAACAGACGAAGTGCAAGCTTGCAAGTCTGGAGCATGCCGGGTTGCCGATAGCCAAGGATGGACCGATCGACGGGGATGGGCCGATTGGCCGGGGCGCATTTAAAGGCGGTGCGGCACCGCCCGGCAAAGCGACATCGGGCAAGCCGGATGCGGCAACCGCTCCTGATCAGGCCGCGCCGATCTCGCCGATCAGCCTTGTATATTCGGCCTCGGCTTCGCCGTAACTGCCATTGGCGAGTTCCAGCAGTCCGGCGCGGTCGCGAATGACGATCTCGCCCCGACGCGAGCGGATCAACGCGCGGCCTTCAAGCAGTTGGAGGGCGACGGTGACGCCTGGCCGCCTGACACCAAGCATGATGGCCAGGAATTCGTGGGTGATGGCGAGATGTTCGCCGGGCACGCGGTCGTCGCACATGAGCAGCCAGCGCGCCAGCCGCTCCTCGAGCTTCAGCCGCGCGTTGACGAGCGCGGTGCAGCCGGCCTGGGTCTGTAGCGCGTTGACGAAGCGCAGCAGGAACATGCGCAAGGTTGCACTTGCCGCCAATGCTGCCTTGAAAGCGCCGGCTTCGATGCGGATCGCTTCGCCTTCGAGTTGGACATAACAGGCATGCGGCGCACGGTCGTCGCCCATCACCAGGGAATATCCCGTCATGCCCTCGAAGCCGATGAAGCCCACTTCGGCCTCTTGGCCGCTCGCGGTGCTGGCGACCACCGAACCGATGCCCTGTTCGATGAAGTAGACGGCCTCGATCGGAATATTCGGGGTCACCAGCATCATGCGTAGCGGCAAGTCGCAGCGCTGCATGTGCGGCTCGAGCAACGCCAGATCATCCGCAGGCATGCGCCGCAGCAGCTGATTTCGGTATTTGGTGAGATCAGACATGGCGTGGCCCAATGCAGGGCAAGAGCCATCCAATCTCCCAGCCGTCCGTGCCCGTAAAAACGTACGGACGATCGCCTATGTATAGGGGCTCTGAACGAAGAAAGATATCAATGCGATATGAAATTCGAAGCACGGCGCCCCCCAACGCCCGTTCGCATATGAAAAGATCGGCCTGAATGTTAGTGTCGGAAACGTACCAAGCGCCACTTGGTACAAAACCGACATATTTCATGAGAGCGCCGGATCACGGTGAGGGTCGATGAAATCCGCCGGCTAATGACAAAGGCGCCATGTCGCGCCGGGCCCGAGAACCGTTCGAAAAGTGGGGCAGAGCGGCGGGAGAATTGTACGATACTTACTGTGATGAAGGCCGATGTTGACTCTTGCTCAGCCCGATTTCATTTTTTGACCCACAGCGTCAAGGAAGTGGTCGCTGCTCCGAAAGGGGCTTCTTATGTCGAGCCTTCATAAGCGCAATCCTGGTTTCCATCCTTCCGATCTGCAGCTGTGCCAGCGCGTCTTCGATCGGGTCTGCCTGGAGCGCAAACTCAATCGCATGTCGGGAGAGTCGGACGTGCAGCTTCTGGCGGCCACGGTGTTTTCGCTATTTCAGAATGGCTGCCGCAATGAAGGCGAGTTGCTTGAGAGTTTCCGGCGGACGCGCCAATGACCAAAGCCAGGATCACGTCCGCGGCACCGGTAGCCGAAAACGAACCTTACGACGCTGCGGTCTTCGCCCGGAAATACGGCATGTCGCGGAAGGCCGCGGAGGTCGTGCTGTCCGCGAACGGACCGTCCAGAACGGC
>NZ_RZRK01000287.1:0-7102 GCF_003997835.1 Mesorhizobium sp. M7A.F.Ca.CA.004.12.1.1 | reverse complement strand
GATCGCGATGCCGTGCATGTCGAGATGGCCGACGAGGCGGTGCATATCGGGCCTTCACCAGCCGCGCTGAGCTATCTCGTCCCGGAAAAGATCATCGCCGCCTGCAAGGAAACGGGGGCCCAGGCCGTGCATCCCGGCTACGGATTCCTGTCCGAGCGGGCGGCCTTCTGCGAAGCGCTGGAAGCGGAAGGCATCATTTTCATCGGCCCGAAGCCCAAGGCCATAAAGGCGATGGGCGACAAGATCGAATCGAAGAAGTTCGCCAACGCCGCCAAGGTTTCCACCGTGCCCGGCTGGCTCGGCGTCATCGAGAATGCCGACCATGCCGAAAAGATTGCCGGCGAAATCGGCTACCCCGTGATGATCAAGGCTTCGGCCGGCGGCGGCGGCAAGGGCATGCGCATCGCCTGGAGCGAGGCCGAAGTGCGCGACGGCTTCGACCGCGCGCGCTCGGAAGCCAAGAGTTCGTTCGGCGACGATCGTGTCTTCATCGAGAAATTCGTCGTCGATCCGCGCCATATCGAAATTCAGGTGCTGGCCGACGCGCATGGCAATGCGCTCTATCTCGGCGAGCGCGAATGCTCGATCCAGCGACGCAACCAGAAGGTCGCCGAAGAGGCGCCGTCGCCGTTCCTGGATGCCGAGACGCGCAAGGCTATGGGTGAGCAGTCGGTGGCGCTGGCCAAGGCCGTCGACTACCAGAGCGCCGGCACGGTCGAATTCATCGTCGACAAGGACAAGAACTTCTATTTCCTTGAAATGAATACACGATTGCAGGTCGAGCATCCGGTGACGGAGCTCGTCACAGGCATTGATCTGGTCGAGCAGATGATTCGCGTCGCCGCCGGCGAAAAGCTTGCCATCAAACAAAGCGATGTCAAACTGAACGGCTGGGCAGTGGAAAGCCGGCTCTATGCCGAAGATCCCTACCGCAACTTCTTGCCGTCGATCGGCCGGCTGACACGCTACCGGCCGCCTGAGGAAGGACAATTCGGCGATGTCATCATCCGCAACGACACCGGCGTCACCGAAGGCTCCGAAATCTCGATGTTCTACGATCCGATGCTCGCCAAGCTGTGCACCTGGGCGCCGACGCGTCTGGAGGCCATCGATGCCATGTCGGAAGCGCTCGACAGCTTCGTCGTCGACGGTATCGAGCACAACATTCCGTTCCTGGCTGCCTTGATGCAGCATCCGCGTTGGCGGGAAGGGCGGATATCGACCGCTTTCATATCGGAGGAATATCCCGACGGCTTCGCGCCGGTCGTACCGAACGACGATGAGAAGGCCGTGCTGGCGTCGATTGCGACGGCGGTGGAACTGCTGCGCCGTGACCGGCTCGACCGGCTGGGCGGGCGGCTGGCGCCGCATTCGGGAGCTCTGAAGCGCGACTGGGTGGTAAAGATCGGCGATGACTATCTGTCGGCCTCGATTATCGAGGGCATGATTTCCATTCCGATGGAAATCGATCTGTCGATCGAGGCCGGCAGGGCGTTGACCGTTGCATCAGACTGGCGGCCGGGCGACCTGGTCTGGCGCGGCACGGTCGGCAAGCGCAAGGTTACGGCTCAGGTCAGGCCGGTTGCCAACGGCTTTCGCATAGCCTGGAAAGGCATGTCGGTGACCGCGCGCGCCATGCTGCCGCGCACCGCCGAGCTGGAAAGGCTGATGCCCGAAAAGGTGGCGCCGGACACGTCGAACCTGCTGCTTTGCCCGATGCCCGGCCTTGTCGTGTCGATTGCCGTTGCCGAAGGCCAGGAGGTCAAGGCCGGCGAGACCTTGGCGGTGGTGGAAGCGATGAAGATGGAAAACGTGCTGCGTGCTGAACGCGACCTTGTCGTCTCCAAGCTCAACGCCAAACCGGGTGACAGCCTGGCTGTCGACGCGGTGATCATGGAGTTTGCGTAAGGCTGGCCGGGCAGGCAGCCTGTGATCAGCAGTGGTTTGTGCTGGACTGGCATCGCGCGGTCCCGGACAATACATCTCCATCGACTCAAGGACCTTCACACAGCACCATGGCCGACGAAAAACTTCCCCGCGATCCCCTGAAGCGCGAAGCAGCGATTGCTGCGGCGCGGCCGGAGGCCCCGGCGCGGCCCTTCGTCCATTTGCGCGTGCATTCGGCCTATTCGCTGCTGGAAGGCGCCTTGCAGATCGGCAAGGTGGTGGCTCACGCCGTCAAGGACGAAGCCCCGGCCATTGCCGTGACCGACACCAACAATCTGTTCGGCGCCCTGGAATTCGCGCAGAAGGCGGTGAAGGACGGCATCCAGCCAATCATCGGCTGCCAGGCGGCGCTCGCCTTTTCCGGCGAAAACAGCGATGGCCAGCGCGACCGCCGACGGCAAGGTCCCGATATGCGGCCGGTCGTCCTGCTCGCCGCGACCGAAGCCGGCTATTCCAATCTGGTCAGGCTGGTCAGCCGCGTCTACCTCGAAACGCCGCCAGGCGAAGCCGTGCACCTGGCCACCGAAATGATGGAAGGCTTTTGTGACGGGTTGATCTGCCTCAGCGGTGGGCCGCGCGGACCGATCGGCACCGCGCTCAAGGAAGATCGCCGCGATCTGGCCGAAGCCCGGCTTTTGACCCTCAAGGCAATGTTCGGCGACCGGCTCTATGTCGAGCTGGATCGGGTTTCCGGTTATGATCGCGTGATCGAAAAATCCTCGATCGATCTGGCCTATGCCCATGAACTGCCCCTGGTCGCCACCAACGAGGCGTTCTTTTCCTCCCGTGACGACTATGACGCACATGACGCGCTGATCGCCATCGCCGAAGGATCGGTCGTCGCCGCCGACAATCGTCGCCGGCTGTCGCCGGACAATTTCCTGCGCAGCCAGGCCGATATGGCCAGGCTCTTTGCCGATCTGCCAGAAGCGATCGACAACACTGTCGAGATCGCGCTGCGCTGCTCCTATTATCCCAAAAACCGCAATCCGATCCTGCCGCGCTTCACCGGCGGCGATGTCGCTGACAATGACGCCGCGGTGCAGGCGGAAGCCGACGAACTGGCCCGCCAGGCGCATGAGGGGCTCGACGCGCGCCTCGCCATGCATGGCCCGACTGCGGGCTACTCGGTCGAGCAATACCGCGAGCGGTTGAATTTCGAGCTTGGCATCATCACCAAGATGAAGTTTCCCGGCTACTTCCTGATCGTTGCCGACTTCATCAAATGGGCCAAGGCGCAAGGCATTCCGGTCGGGCCAGGCCGCGGTTCGGGCGCAGGCTCGCTGGTCGCCTATTCGACGACCATCACCGACATCGATCCGCTGCGCTTCTCGCTGCTTTTCGAGCGCTTCCTCAATCCCGACCGCGTGTCGATGCCCGACTTCGACATCGACTTCTGCCAGGATCGGCGCGAGGAGGTCATCCGCTACGTCCAGCAGAAATACGGCCGCGACCAGGTCGGCCAGATCATCACCTTCGGTACGCTGCAGGCGCGCGCCGTGCTGCGCGACGTCGGCCGCGTGCTGCAGATGCCCTATGGCCAGGTCGACAAGCTCTCCAAGATGGTGCCGCAGAATCCGGCCAACCCGGTCAAGCTCGCCGACGCCATCGCCAACGAGCCGCGCTTTGCCGAAGAGGCCGAGAGGGAGCCGATCGTCCAGACGCTGCTCGACATGGCGCAGAAGCTGGAGGGCCTTTACCGCCACGCCTCGACGCACGCCGCCGGCATCGTCATCGGCGACCGGCCGTTGTCGGAACTGGTGCCGATGTACCGCGATCCGCGCTCGGACATGCCCGTCACCCAGTTCAACATGAAATATGTTGAGCAGGCCGGGCTGGTGAAGTTCGACTTCCTCGGCCTGAAGACGCTGACCGTGCTGGAGACGGCGGTCAAGCTGATCCGCCGGCGTGGCATCGAGATCGACCTGGCGACGATCCCGCTCGACGATCCCGAGACCTACGCCATGCTGTCGCGCGGCGAAGTGGTCGGCGTGTTCCAGGTGGAAAGCGCCGGCATGCGCAAGGCGCTGATCGGCATGCGGCCCGACTGCATCGAGGACATCATCGCGCTGGTTGCGCTCTACCGCCCCGGTCCGATGGAGAACATTCCGACCTACAACGCCAGAAAGCATGGCGAGGAGGAGATGGCGTCGATCCATCCCAAGATCGACCATCTGGTGAAGGAGACGCAAGGCGTCATTGTCTACCAGGAACAGGTGATGCAGATCGCGCAGGAGCTGTCCGGCTACTCGCTCGGCGAAGCCGATCTGCTGCGCCGCGCCATGGGCAAGAAGATTCGCGCCGAGATGGACAAGCAGCGCGAGCGCTTCGTCTCCGGCGCGGTCGAGCGTGGCGTCGGCAAGCCGCAAGCCGACTTCATTTTCGACCTGCTGGCCAAGTTCGCCGACTATGGTTTCAACAAATCGCACGCCGCCGCCTATGCGGTGGTTTCGTACCAGACCGCCTATCTCAAGGCGCATTATCCGGTCGAGTTCCTGGCGGCGTCGATGACGCTCGACATGGGCAACACCGATAAGCTCGCCGATTTCCGCCAGGACGCGCTGCGCCTTGGTATCGAGGTTTTGGCGCCTTCGGTGATGTCGAGCTTTCGCCCCTTCGAGGTCGGTGAGAACCGCATCTACTATTCGCTGGCAGCGCTCAAGGGTGTCGGCGACGCTGCGGTCGAGCACATCGTTGCCCAGCGTGGCGAAAAGCCGTTCAAGAACCTCGCCGATTTCTGCGAGCGGGTCGATCCCAAGATCGTCGGCAAGCGTGTCTTCGAAAGCCTGATCATGGCCGGCGCGCTCGATTGCTTCGGCCACGACCGCGCATCGATGATGGCGGGCGTGGAACGCATGATGGGACTGGCGTCGCTGGCGCAGCAGAACGCGGTTTCCGGCCAGCACGACATCTTCGGCGCTTCGCTCGGCGCCCAGTCGCAGGCACTTAATCTGCCGGCGACGGAGCCATGGCTCGCCGCCGACCGGCTGCACCGTGAATTCCAGGTGGTCGGCTTCTATCTCTCGGCGCACCCGCTCGACGAGTACAAGGCAGCCCTGCAGAAGATGCGGGTTCAGACCTGGGCCGAGTTTTCGGCGGCCGTCAAACGCGGTGCCGCCGCCGGCCGTCTGGCCGGCACGGTGACGTCCAAGCAGGAGCGCAAGACGCGCACCGGCAACAAGATGGGCGTTATCGCCTTTTCCGACACATCCGGCCAGTACGAAGCCGTGCTGTTTTCCGAAGGACTGGCGCAATATCGCGATCTGCTCGAGGCCGGCCGCTCCGTGGTCATCACCGTTGCCGCCGAGGACAGGCCGGAAGGCGTCAATCTGCGCATCAACTCGGTGCAGTCGCTGGAGGACGAGGCAAGCCGTATCCAGAAGGCACTTCGCATCTTCGTGCGCAACGCCTCGCCGATCAACACGCTGGCCGGCCAACTGACTGTCAGGGGCGAGGGGCAGGTCAGCTTCGTGCTGATCAAGGACGAAGGCGAGGGCGAAATCGAGATCGAGCTGCCGAACCGCTACCGGATTTCGCCGCAGATCGCTTCGGCGATGCGCGCGGTGCCGGGTGTGGTCGAAGTGGAGCTGGTGTGACCCCCGCTCTTTCTCGCGCGCGGCGGTCAGCCGGGCGGTCGCTGCCGCGAACGCCAGCGCAGTCAGTATGAAGCCGGCGCAGAGGAACGGGTCGCAGGCGGTTTCAGCCTTGGCGCGGCTGCGTGACAGGCTGCGCAGGCTCTATCATGGGCGCACGCCGGCCGCTTTCCGGTTCCAACTGGTGGCCGTCGTCATCGACCTCGCCATCATCGCCTTCTTCATCGCGACGCCGGTTCTTCAGGACAAGCCGTCCTTCCTCTGGCTCGACTATTCGGCGGCCGCGCTTGTCGCCGCGGATCTGGTCGCCCGGCTGCTTGCCTCCAAAAACATGCTGCGGCTGATGAAGCAGCCGACGTCGTGGGTCGATGTCTTCATCCTTTTGACGCTGCTGATGCCGACGGCGTTCGCCAATCTCGCCTTCCTGCGCATCCTGCGGCTGTGGTCGCTGTCGCGCAGCGGTTCGCTCTGGCGGCATCTGGAGATGCGCGGCCTGAGGCCGTGGCGCGAGGCCAGCCACGCGGTTATCAACCTTTTGACCTTCCTGTTCGTCATCACCGGCTTCGTCTACACGTTCTTCTTCCGCACTGGCGCCGGTCTGGAAAACTATGTCGACGCGCTTTATTTCACCGTCGCCACGGTGACGACGACCGGCTTCGGCGACATCGTGCTGCCGGGCATAGCCGGCAAGCTGACCGCAATCGTCACCATGATCATCGGCATATCGCTGTTTGTCAGACTGGCTCAGGCGATCTTCCGGCCAGCCAAGGTTTTGTTTCCCTGTCCGCAGTGCGGCTTGCGGCGGCACGAGCCGGACGCCGTGCATTGCAAAGCCTGCGGTCATCTTCTCAACATACCCGACGAAGGGAACTGACGGCCGGCGTACTACGACGCCGCCACTTCGGCCGGCTTTATAGCCCTGCGCTGAAGATTGAGCAGATTGCCCATCAGGATCAGCAGCGCGCCGCCGGCGGTGAAGGCATCGATCTGCTCGCTATAGAGCAGCCAGCCAATCAGCGCCGATAGCGGCACGCGCAGAAAATCCATCGGCGAGACGATGGTCGCATCGGCATAGCCAAGCGCGCGGGCCATACAGAAATGCGACGACATGCCGGTGAAAGCGATCAGCACGATCCACGGCCATAGCTCCAGTGGCGGATTGCGCCACGTATAGAGCGCCGGGATGAGACCGACCATCGACTGGATAATCAGCATCCAGCAGATGATGCGCACGACGCTGTCAGTCCGGGTCAGCGATTTGATCGTGACCACCGAGATGCCGAAGCAGGCCGCGGCACCCAGCACGACGAGATGTCCAGGGTCGACCGAGCCGACACCGGGGCGCACGATGATCACCACGCCGATCAGCCCCAGCCCGATCGCTGCCAGCTTGGGCCGGTTCAGCCTTTCGCCCAGAAAAATCACCGCCAGGATAGCTGTCCAGATCGGCGTGGTGAATTCGATCGAGATCAGCACCGCCAGCGGGATCAAAGTGAGGGCGTAGAGCCAGGCCGCCTGGCCCGTGTAATGGATGACGTTGCGGGCGATATGGGCAATGGGGC
>NZ_RZRK01000286.1:0-7119 GCF_003997835.1 Mesorhizobium sp. M7A.F.Ca.CA.004.12.1.1 | reverse complement strand
TCATCAGCCTGGGCGACAGCTTTCACGATGGCGGCGGCGCCCAGCGTATGCATGCAAGCTTCCGCGAGCGGCTGGAAGCGCTGATGGCAGGCCGAGACTGGTTCTGGGTCGCCGGCAACCATGACCCGGAAGCGCCAGCCGATCTGCCCGGCGAAACGGTGCGTGAACTTGCTATAGGCTCGCTGCTGTTCCGGCATGAGCCGTCGAAGCAGCGTGTCGAAGGCGAAATAGCGGGCCATCTGCATCCCTGCGCCCGCATAGTCCAGCAGGGACGCTCGGTGAGGCGGCGCTGCTTTGCCGGCGACGGCGGCCGCATGATCATGCCGGCCTTCGGCGCCTATACCGGTTCGCTCAACGTCCTCGACCACGCCTATGCCGGGCTGTTCCGGCTGGACACGCTGATGGCTTATATGCTGGGCGCCCAACGCATCTTTGCCATTTCCGGCTCGATGCTGCGGCCGGGCTAAACAGCCTTACCTGCCATAGTAGAGCGTAACCGTGTGCTTCGCCTCGGCGAAGAACAGCCAGCGCTCGACCAGCATGCCAGCGAACTGGATTGCAGCAGCAAGTATCGACAGCAACGCTGCCAGCGGCCCTGGCAGGGCGAACACAATGGCGAGCAGCCCCAAGGGCAACGCGAAGGCCAGAACCTGCGTGATCTGGCGCAGCCGCGCGCCATGCTTGCGTGCGATGCGGAACCCCATCTCCTTGAGCAGGTAATTCTCCTCGGTATGCGGCCATTCCAGCGACCGCACTGTACCGCCGGCCAACCCGGTTGCGGTGTTGGCGGTGGTCGCGATCTCCAATCGGTCGTTGTAGCGCCAGGTCGCCACTTTCCAGCCCCAGCCGAACAAGGTCAGCAGCAGGCAAGCCGCCAGCTGTACCTTCGAACCAAGCGCAAAGCCCTGCAGCAGCGCGTTCAGCAGCACGCTGCCGGTCATCGCCGAAAAGATGAGGTAGCCGGGCAGGGTGAAGCGGCTGTGCCACTGGGCGATCGGCTTCAGCGACGCATAGATCATGCCGGTGGTGCAGACGGTGACGACCGCGCCGATGGCAGCCAGAAATCCGGCGATGCCGACCCAGCCATCGATGCGGCCGAGAAACACCCAGCCGATGCCGAACAGCCCCGCCGGAATGAAGGTGATGACCGAGGCGACGCCTTCGCGCGACAGCCATGAACTGCGCCATTGCGAGAACGCCCGCCAGGCGCGTTCGGGACGGCCGAGGTGACCCGTTGAAGACAACAACCCGGCCACGATGAGACCGAGTGCCAGGCCCATGCCGACAAGGCCCAGCCAGAAATCAGGCGGGATGATCTGGAAGCCTCCGAACATGCCCAGCAGCGCCAGCAGGCCGTAGCCGGCGCCGGTGGCGGTGGTGAAGAAGACGACGGAGAAGGCTGGATGCATGGGTCAGTTCGAAAGCATGCGGTCGACCCAGCCGAGGAAACCGCCTTCGGCCCGCACCGGTTCCAATGCCGGCGCGGCCACCGATGCGGCGCGCGCGGTGTGGGCGCGCGGCGGCAAATATTTGTTGGTCGGGCGATAGCCGAGCTCGGGCATCAGGTCGACACCGCCGCGCTCCGCCACCAGTTGCGACACAGCCGACAGGGGATCGCCGAGGTCGCCGAAATGGCGGGCGCTGGTCGGGCAAGCGGCGACGCAGGCCGGTACGCGGTCCTCTTCGGCCAGATTGTCATTGTAGATGCGGTCGACGCACAGCGTGCACTTCTTCATCACCCCGACATCGGTGTCGAATTCGCGTGCGCCATAGGGACAGGCCCAGCTGCACAATTTGCAGCCGATGCACTTGTCCTCGTCGATCAGCACGATGCCGTCCGAGGCCCGCTTGTAGGACGCGCCGGTCGGGCAGACGGTAACGCAGGCCGGTGTCTCGCAATGCAGGCAGGAGCGCGGGAAGTTGACGGTGCGCCCGCCCATCTCGGTCGTGTGCTCGTAAGCGTGCACGCGGTTGAACCAAACGCCGTCGACATGGCCGCCATAGGGGTCGATGTCGGTCAGCGGCGCCATGTGGCCGCCGGTGTTCCATTCCTTGCAGGCGGTGACACAGGCCTGGCAGCCGACGCACGTATCGAGGTCGATGACGAGGCCGAGTTTCTTGTCGCTTTGGCTTGGCAGACAGGTCATTCAGTCGTCTCTCTTGCCCGGCGGAATTCGGCGCCGAAAGTCAGCCTGTCGGGCGAGGGTTCGAAATGCGGTGGCTGCTGGAAACGTTCGAATTGCGGCTCGGTGAAGCCGGCTTCTTCGGCCGCGCATTTGACGATGCGCACGCGTAAATCGAACCATGCCGCCTGGCCGGTCACAGGATCGGAGTTCGAATAGCGTTTGCCCTGAGCGTCAGCCGAGGTCTGGTCGCCGATGATATGGTTGAGCAGGAAGCCGCGGTTGCTCTCGGCCGCGTCGTCCTTCAGCCCCCAGCTGCCGCGCCTTTTGCCGATGGCGTTCCAGGTCCAGACCGTGCTTTCGTTGACCCCGTCGATCAGCTTGATCTGCCCCTTCACCCTGCCGTTGATGCTTTCGATCCACACCCAGTCGTCGTCGACAAGGCCGAGGCCAGCTGCCGTACGGTGATGCACGAACAGCCGGTTCTGGCTGGTGATCTGCCGCAGCCACGCATTCTGCGATCCCCAGGAATGGTACATGTGCATCGGCCGCTGCGTCAGCGCATGCAGGGGAAATTTTTCGAGGTCGACGACCGCTTCCTCGAAGGGCATGTACCAGAACGGAAGCGGGTCCATGTAGGTCTCGATGCGTTGGCGATCGGCCTCTGGCGGCAAGACGTGACCGTGCCCACGTGCGGCCAGGCGAAAACGCTGCAGCGGCTCGGAATAGAGCTGGAAGACGATCGGTTCCGCCTTGGGGATGAAGCCCATCTGCTCCGCGAAATCGAGATAGGAGCGGTTGGCCATCTTGTAATAGCGCTGGTCGTCGGCGAAATCGTGGTGCCAGAAGCCGCCATTGTCGATGTAGCGCTGCATCTGGTCCGGGTTGGCCTCGCCCCTGCCAGTCGACGTCCCGTCCTTGCCGCGCCAGCCGGCGAGCGGGCCGATGCCTGATGTGCGCTCATGGTTGACGATGTAGTCGGCGTAGTCGGCATATCTGGCCGAGCCATCGTCGTTGACGAAACCGGGCAGGCCGAGCCGCGCGCCGAGTTCGATCAGCACCGATTGGAACGGCCGGACGTCGCGGTCAGGTTCGACGACGGGATGGCGGATGGCGTCGCCCGGTCCGTCGGCATGGCTGATCGGCCGGTCGAGCAGGCTGATGCAGTCATGCCGCTCAAGATAGGTGGTGTCGGGCAGCACGAGGTCGGCGAACGGCACGGTCTCGGAATAATAGGCATCGGAATAGATGATGAAGGGGATCTTGTAGTTGCCCGCTTCGTCGCTGTCGGTCAGCATGGCGATGGTCTCGACGGTGTTCATCGAGGAATTCCACGCCATGTTCGACATGTACATCATCAGTGTATCGATCGGGTACGGGTCGCCGTCCCAGGCATTGCGGATGACGGTGTGCATCAGGCCGTGTGCCGCCAGCGGTGCGTCCCAGGAATAGGCCTTGTCGAGGCGAAGCGGCGTGCCGGCCTCATCGACCAGCAAATCGTCCGGCCCACAGACGAAACCGAGTGGCATGCCGTCAAGCGGCGTCATCGGCTTGACGGTCTTGCCGGCCGGCTTCGGTCCTGGCGGCGCGGAGCGGGGGTAGGGCGGCTTGAAACGGAAGCCGCCAGGGACATCCACAGTGCCCAGCAACACCTGGAGGAGATGGATGGCGCGGCAGGTGTGGAAGCCGTTCGAATGGGCCGAGATGCCGCGCATGGCGTGCATCGAGACAGGCCGCCCCTTGATCGTCTCGTGCCGGCGCCCGGCCCAATCGGTCCACGCGATCGGCAACTCGATCGTCTGTTCGAAGGCGACATGCGCAAGTTCGGCGGCGATCCTGCGGATCGTATCGGCGGCAATGCCGCAGCGCTCGGCGACCGCGTCCGGCGCATAGCTTGCATCGAGGTAGCGGTCGGCGATGAGCTGGAACACCGGGACGCAGCGGCGCCCGCCGATCGTGAAGCTGCCCGTCAGTGCCGGCTTCGCACTGGCATCGGTGGCGCCGACAGGCGTCTTCGCAACCCTGTCCCACGCCAGCGGATTTCCGTCGGCGTCGCGCACGAACAGCCCGTCATCGGCGGCACCCGGCTCCTGCACGACGAGAACATGGGCATTGGTGTAGCGCAGCAGATAATCGAGATCGACGCGGCCCGCCTTGAGCAATTCGTGGATGAGCGCGAACACGAACAGCCCATCGGTGCCGGGCCGAATGCCGATCCAGTCGTCTGCAATGGCATTGTAGCCGGTGCGGCACGGGTTGATCGAGACGACCTTGGCGCCGCGCGCCTTGAGTTTGCCGAGGCCGATCTTGATCGGGTTGGAATCGTGATCCTCGGCGACCCCGAACAGCATGAAATACCGGGTGTTGTCCCAGTCGGGCTCACCGAACTCCCAGAACGAACCGCCGATCGTATAGAGACCACCGGCCGCCATGTTGACCGAACAGAAGCCGCCATGGGCGGCAAAGTTCGGCGTGCCGAACTGGCTCGCCCACCAGCCGGTCAAGGATTGGGATTGATCGCGGCCGGTGAAGAAGGCCAGCTTCCTGGGGTCGGTCCGGCGGATGGCCGAGAGCCGTTCCGTCGCGATCGAAAACGCCTCTTCCCACTCGATCTCGCGGAACTCGCCGGAGCCGCGCGGCCCGCTGCGCAGCAAGGGCTTCTTCAGCCTTGCCGGACCGTAGTGCTGCATGATGCCGGAGCTGCCCTTGCCGCAGATCACGCCGCGATTGACCGGATGGTCCTTGTTGCCGTTGATGTAGCGGACCTTGCCATCCTTGATGTGCACGTCGATGCCGCAGCGGCAGGCGCACATGTAGCAGGTCGTCTTGGCGATGCTGTCGGAAACATCAGGCGAGGTGTCGACGCCGTCGCCTTCGTCAGGCGCCCGCGTGTCGGCAAGCGGGCGTTGCGATGGTGCCGAATTCGCGCCGCGCGGCGGTCCCTGCATCATGATCCGGTGGCGCCTGTACGGCCCATGGATTTGGCCCGCGTCTTCGGTCCGGGGCCGCGCATGTAATGCTCTTCCGGGTGGTAGCGATCGCCGGCCAGCCGCCGTCTTATGCCGCGGGTCCAATGCGCAAGCAGGGATCTGAACCGCCCGATCATTCTGCTCTCTGCGATCTCTCGGCGAATTTTTTCTAACTTCACGAGGAAACTTAGAATAAAGCTACCGATCCGTCTAATCAGTTGTTCTTGTAAATTCGATCGATATTGGTTCTTAATACAGGCATGACCCTGGACCAGTTGCGCATTTTCGTCGCCGTCGCCGAGCGCGGCCATATGACCAAGGCGGCGGAATTGCTGGGCATTTCGCAGTCGGCCGCATCGGCCGCCATCCGGGCGCTTGAAGAACAGCACGGCGTCCATCTGTTCAACCGCGTCGGCCGCAACATCGAGCTTGCCCAGACCGGCCACCGGTTCCTGCCCGAGGCCAAGGCCGTGCTCGAGCGGGCCGCCGCCGCGCGCAATGTGCTGGAGCATGTCTCGCAGACCGTCACCGGCAGCCTCTCGATCGCCGCCAGCCAGACTATCGCCAGCTACTGGCTGCCGCGCCGGCTGGCTTCCTTCCACGAAGCCTATCCGGCCGTCAGGCTGAGCGTCTCCATCGGCAACACCAGGCAGGTCGAGGCCAATGTCCTCGATGGCGCGGCGGATCTCGGCCTGGTGGAGGGGCGCACCGAGTCCGACATATTGCGCCGCACCAAGGTCGACGTCGACAGGCTGATCCTGGTGGTTGCCAGCGCGCATCCGGAGATCCCCGAAGTCGCGCCCGGCCGCCCTGACATCAAGGGCCTGCGCTGGATCATCCGTGAGGGCGGTTCCGGCACGCGCGAGGTGCTGGAGGATCTGGCGCGCCACGAAGGGATTTCGCTCGCCGACCTCCAGATATTCCTGGTGCTGCCGAGCAATGAAGCTATTCGCCAGGCCGTCGAGGCGGGGGCCGGCGCCACCATCATTTCCGAACTTGTCGTGGCACGCGCCGTGGCCGAAGGCAGTCTGAGGTCGGTGCCGCTCCAACTGCCGAAACGCGACTTCGCCATGATCACCCATCGCGATCGCCAGGCAAGCCTGGCCCAGATTGCGCTCAAGGCGCATCTGGGTACGTCGGATCAACGGCGAGGGTTCGCTGAGATTCAGGTCAGGCCGAGTCGAAAATGGCTGATGCCGAGAACCGGAGCGGAGCGTACTTAAAGTACGTGAGCACCGGAAGCGCAGGTATCAGCCATTTGCAGGCCGGCATCACCTGAATATCAATGGACCCGGTCAACCGAACTTTCGCTGCGCATCCAGCGCCAGGCCAAGTCCGACCGAGCCGAACATGTCGCCTTCGATGACGGATGCCTGCGGCACCAGCGACAGGATTTCTCGCCTTGCCAGCGGGATCGCGGTCGATCCGCCGGTCAGGAACACCGCGGTGATGTCGGATGGCTTCACCTCAGCGTCCCGGATGGTCTGCGCTACCGTCGCCGTGACCCGCTCGATGTCCCTGGCGATCGTGGCATCCAGCCCGTTGCGCGTGATTTCGGCCGCGAACTCCGCACCCGGCAGCTTCACCACGACCTCCGCGGATGACCTGTCGGTCAGCTCTATCTTGGCTTTTTCGACAAGTGCGGCCAGCGCGTGTCCATAGCGGTGTTCGACGATGTGGATGAAACGGTCGACCAGGTCGGCGCGCTCGGCCTCGTAGCGGATCTGGCGCAGATGCGTCATCGCCTTGGCGGTGTAGACCAGGTTGATGCGCTGCCATGTCGCGAGGTCGATGAAGTAGCTTGCCGGCAGATTGCGCTTGCCGTCCTTGGTCGGCGTCAAATAGCCGAGTTGCGGCATGACATGGGCGATGCTCAGCAGCCGGTCGAAATCCGTACCGCCGATATGGACGCCCCGGCTGGCCAGGATGTCGTCCTTGCGGTCGAGCGACCGGGAGCGCTGCGGCGAGACGCGCACGATCGAGAAGTCCGACGTGCCGCCGCCCATATCGATGATCAGCGCCAGTTC
>NZ_RZRK01000285.1:0-7138 GCF_003997835.1 Mesorhizobium sp. M7A.F.Ca.CA.004.12.1.1 | reverse complement strand
GGACGGAATGAGCGACGAGGCGAGGTTCGAGGCGTCCGCCGTCCAGGCCAGGATGCGGGTCTGGATCGGTGTGCCGATGGCGAAGTTGAGGCCGCCCCAGACGACGATCGCCACAACCATCGGCAGGGGATAAGGGCTGACGGCGTAGATGACGGCCAGCGTCACCGCCTGCAAGGCCAGCATGGTGATCAATGACGGCATCAGCTTCCAGTCGGAGAGCTTGCCGCCGAGGAAGACTCCCAGGGTGGCACCGACGCCGTTGAGCAGCAGCACCCATGGCACCAGGTTCTCGTCGAGCCCGGTGACTTCCAGCAGTGTCGGGGTGATGTAGGTGAACAGGCCGAACTGGCCGATCATCAGCATCAGCATCAGGATCAGCGAAGTCCAGACCTGCTGGCGGGACAGCACACGGACCTCGCGGGCGAAACCGGCAGGCCTGGCCGATGAGCCGGTGGTGCGCGGCAACAGGGCTGCCATGGCAAGCGTTGCCGCCACGCCGAGCGCGCACATCACCCAGAAGGTGGCGCGCCAGCCCCAGATGTTGCCGATCGCGGTGCCGGCCGGCACGCCGATGACGTTGGAGACGGTGAGGCCAGACAGGATGACGGCGACAGCCATGCCGCGCTGGTCCTCGCGCACGAGACCCACGGCGACGACCATGGCGACGCCGAAATAGGCGCCATGCGCGACCGCCACGGCAATGCGCAACAGTAGCATCGAGGTGAAGTCGGGCGCCAGCGCGCAAGCCGCCTGGCCGATGGTGAAGGCGATGGCGAGGCCGAGCAGCAGGCTCTTGCGCGACAGCGACTTGGTGGCGAGCGCCAGCAGTGGACCGCCGATGGCGATGCCGCAGGCATAGCCGGAGACGAGATAGCCGGCCGAGGGAACCGAGACGCCGAGCCCTTCCGCCACTTGCGGCAGCACGCCGGCAATGACGAATTCAGTGGTGCCGAAGGCAAAGGCGGCGATGAACAGCGCAATGAGCGGAAGCGACATGGGGAAGCCTTAGCTGGAACGGCCTCAAACCACGGATGAGCGTCGCGGGCAATCCAGAAATTTTTGTCGCGAGTTTAGGTTTTCTTCAGTGGGGGCGCGAGGCGATGAAGTGCCAATCTCCCTCACGAGGGGGGAGATCGGCTGCTTCTCAGCTCGCCTTCAACCTGGATCCAGTCAGCAGACCGCGCTCTTCGAGCACCGGATAGGCCATCGAGGCCAGCAGCGAATTGATCTGCTTCAGGTCGCGGATGGTGTCGAGATGGATCGAGCTGGTCTCGACGCTCTTGGCAGTGCCGTCGCGCAGGCGCACGAAATGGCTGGCGCTGGTTTCTTTTTCGCGGTCGCGAAGCCGGTCTTTTTCCAGCACCAACTGGCGGGCGGTCTCGGGATCGCGCGACACCAGAACGTTGAAGGCAAGCCGCGCATTGGCCAGCACCGAGCTATGGAAGGCGCACAGCTCGGCCCAGCCCTCGTCGGTGAATTCCAGTCCGCGCTCGAACTTCTTTTTCACATGCACCAGCATGTTGCGCACGATGATGTCGCCGACCTGCTCCAGCTTGACGCAGGCGCCGATCAGCTCCTGGCAGCGCAGCGCCTCGTCCTCGGTCAGCGCGTTCCTGGTCAACTTGGCGAGGTAGAGCTTGATCGCGGCGTGCTTGCGGTCGACGCGGTCGTCGAGTGCGGCCAGCGCTTTAATCTTGTCGGCGTCGGCGCTTTCATAGAGTTCGATGATGCGCTTGAGCATGATCTCGATCGTCTCGCAGACCCGCACCACCTCGCGGGTGGCATTGGCAAGCGCCTGGCTCGGCACGTCGAGCGCGCTTTCGTTGAGCGCGGACAGCTCGACGACGTCAAGCGAGGCGGCCGGCACGGGCTTGATGCCAAGTGCGACGATCTTCTCCGAAGCGCGGTAGACAAACCCTGCCAGCGGCAGGCCGGCGAGCAGGATCAGCACATTGAACAGGATGTGGGCATTGACGATCTGGTCCGCCGCCGTCGAACCGAGAAAGGCGAAGTGCGGCCTGAAGATCATGACCAGGATCAGCATGACAAGCGAACCAAGCCCGCGCATCAGGAGGTTGCCGATCGGCACGACGCGCACCTCGGGGCTCGACGAGCGGGTCAGCATCGGCGCGATGATCGAGGAGCCGAGATTGACGCCGAGGATAAGAACGACGCCGAGTTCAGGCGTGATCAGGCCGCGGCCCGCCAGCGTCGCCATCAACAGCACCGCCGCGATGCTCGACTGGAACAGCCAGGTGATCAGCGCCGCCAGCAGATAGGCGGTGATGGAATCGGTCGAGAAGTAGTTGATGATGACCGGCATGAGCTGGCTGTTGCGCAGCGGCTCAGACGCCTGTCCGATCATCTCCAGCGACAGGATCAAAAGGCCGATGCCGACCAGAATGCGGCCGGTCTGGCGCCAGTCGCGCCGCTCGGTGGCCATGAACATGACCGTGCCGGTGATCAGGCACAGCGGCACCAGCAAGGTGAGGTCGAAGGTCAGCAGCTTGACCACCAGCGCAGAGCCGATCTCGGCGCCGCGCACTGCCAATTGGCCCGCGGCGCCCGAGACGATGCCAGAGCCGGCGAAGGAGCCGACCAGCAGCGTGACGGCGGTGGAGCTTTGCAGGGCGATGGCAAGGCCGGTGCCGGCCAGCACCGCCATGATCGGATTGCGCATGGTGGCGCGCAGGCGATGGCGCAGCACGTCGCCATAGGCGCGTTCGACGCCGGTCTTCACCATGCGGGTGGCAAACAGCATCAGCGCCACGGCGCCGGCCAGATGCAGAAGGACGACGGACCCGCTCATTTCGTCCCCCGCATGCAAACCGGATGCGCGTCCTGTTTGGCGTGGCGATCAGAAGGGAAAACGAGGGTACGAATCATGTTCATGGCGGTGGCTTATAATAGCTCGAATATTTTAGCCGGATAATAAAATCTTGTCGATTTCAAGGGCCGTTGCAGCGCGACGGGCGGTGTCGGAAAATGGACGGACGCGCAAATGGTTGCATTGCGGGGCGGACGCGAAGCAACGGATAGGCCGAGTTAGCAGCGCGACAGACTCCTGACCTTTGCGATTATGTTCAGCTCTATCGGGTAAATCAAGGAATTCATTACGCAATTGTAATGCAGGCGTTCAGTTTCGGTTCATCGGTGGCCCGCTATTCCTCTGGCATCGACAACCAAGGAGACTTCTCTTGAAACGCATTGTCCTTTCCGCACTCGCTTTCTCGATGCTGGCCGCTACGTCGCTCACCGGCCAAGCCGCACCGCTGAACGCACCGAACGCTCCGCAGTCGAACTACAGCCAGGTCGACTGGCAAAAGCCCACCAACAGGGATGTCAAGAAGCGCTTCATCCAGAAGCGCGTCATCCATAAGAAGGTCATCGTAAAGCGCAACAACTGGCGCAACGGCCACAAATATTCAGGCTGGAGACAGCACCAGCCGATCCGCGACTACGGCCGCTACGGCCTGCATCGTCCCGGCCGCGGCCAGGAATGGATCCGCGTCGGCAACGACTATGTGTTGGTCGGTGTGCTCTCCGGCGTCATTTTCGGCGCGCTTGCCGCGCACTGATCGCTCCCCAGGCGGATATTGGAAAGAGGCGGCCCGCAACGGCCGCCTCTTTTGCCTGTGGAAACCGGGTATGGCCCGCATTAAGGGTCGTCGGATTTCGCGGGTATGATTATATAATCGGGAAACGAGTTCCCCGATGCGCTTTCCACCCGCCTTCCTCGACGAGATACGCGACCGCGTGCCGATTTCATCGGTGATCGGCCAGCGCGTTGCGTGGGACAGGAAGAAAACCAACGCGCCGCGCGGCGACTATTGGGCGTGCTGCCCGTTTCATGGCGAGAAGAGCCCGTCCTTCCACTGCGAGGACAAAAAGGGCCGCTATCACTGTTTCGGCTGTTCGGTTTCGGGCGATCATTTCAAGTTCCTCACCGAACTCGATGGGATGAGCTTTCCCGAAGCGGTCGAAAAGATCGCCGACATGGCCGGTGTGCCGATGCCGGTTCGCGATGCGCAGGAGGAGCGGCGCGAAAAGGAACGCGCCAGCCTGACAGACGTCATGGAGATGGCCACCACCTTCTTCCAGGAACGGCTGCAGGGGCCGGAAGGCGCCAAGGCGCGTGCCTATCTGCGCGACCGCGGACTGACGCCGGCGACGCAGCAATCGTTCCGGCTCGGTTTTGCGCCCGACAGCCGCAATGCGCTGAAGGAGCATCTCGCCGCCAAGGGCGTGCCCAAGGCCGACATCGAGGCTTGTGGACTGGTACGCCACGGCGACGACATCCCGGTTTCCTATGACTGGTTCCGTGACCGCATCATGTTCCCGATTCCGGATTCCCGGGGCAAGATCATCGCCTTCGGCGGCCGTGCTTTGCAGCCGGACGCGCTGGCCAAATACATGAACTCGCCTGACACCGAGCTCTTCCACAAGGGCAACGTACTCTATAATTTCGCCCGCGCCCGCAAGGCCTTGGCCAAGGGCGGCACGGTCATCGCCGTCGAAGGCTATATGGACGTGATCGCGCTGGCGCAGGCCGGCTTCGAGAATGTCGTGGCGCCGCTCGGCACCGCGCTTACCGAGAACCAGCTCGAACTGCTCTGGCGCATGGCGCCGGAGCCGATGCTGTGCTTCGACGGCGACAAGGCCGGGCTGAAGGCAGCGTGGCGGGCCGCCGACATGGCGCTGCCATCTGTGCAGGCCGGCCGTTCGGCGCGCTTCGCGCTGCTGCCGGAAGGCAAGGATCCCGACGATCTGGTCAAGGCCGAAGGACCGGATGCGTTTCGTCGCGTGCTGGCCGAGGCGCGGCCGCTGGTCGACCTTTTGTGGATGCGTGAGACGGCGGGCGGCGTCTTCGATACGCCGGAGCGGCGGGCCGAACTCGAGAAGACGCTGCGCGAGCTGACCAGCCGCATCCGCGACGAAAGCCTGCGCTACCACTACCAGCAGGAGATGCGCGAGCGTGTGCTGAGCTTCTTCGGCTCGCAGCGCAGTGGGCGTCAAGGTCGGCAGGACTGGAAACAGGGCCAGGGCAAGACGGCCGCGCCCGGCGGGCAGTTCGCCAAAGGCGGTGGCGGCCGCATTGCGATCACCGAAAGCCTCGGCCAGTCGGCTTTGGTCAAACGCGGCGGCGAGGGGATGTCGGTGCGCGAGGCGACGATCATCGTGGCGTTGATCAACCATCCGGCGCTGATCGACGAGAATTTCGCCCATATCGAGTTCCTCGATCTCGCCAACTCCGACCTGAGGCGGCTGCATGCGGCAATCCTCGATGCGATGGCGCATGACATGGCCAATGACCGTCAGGCGGTGATTGCGACGATCGAACGCGCCGGCTGTGCCGATATCTGGGAGCGGGCCGTCGGGCTGATCCGGCGGATGCGGCAATGGCCGGCGCTGGAGACCGCCGCCCTTGAAGATGCCCGCGATGCTTTCAGCCAGGCGCTGCACTTGCAGCGCAGCGCGCGCACCTTACATAAGGAGCTGAAACAGGCGGAAGCGGCGCTCGCCACCGATCCCACAGACGAAAACTACCGGCATCTGATCGAAATTCAGGCGCAATTCCAGGATGTGCAGGCCACGGAAGCGCTGATCGAAGGGTTTGGCGTCTCCTCGGGCAGGGCTGGGCGAGCTTAGTTGGAAGCGAGTGAATTGAGAAAGCGTCGTTGCGCGTCCAAATGGCGCGTAACGGGCTAAGTCGGGTAATTGATTCGCTTTTTTCATGCGAATCATGCGAGAGGCGCTTGACCTTCTGGCAGATTGGCGGAATCAGGACGATTCGAAACGTTAACCCGAACCCGCGTCGACGGGAAATAAGCGATGTGAGGTACTGGTCACTGGACAGGCAGCCCGCCTGCCACAGATATCAGGGTTAATCTGGACTTAATGCATGTCGCCCAAAAGGGGAAACCCGATTTGGGCAACGACATACACCAAACGAAACGAGTTGATGCAGTTACTGGCCCGGTGAAGCGCGTTTCATAAGCGAGCGCACCCGATTTGACTGGTCCGACAGCTTACGCGGCTTTGAAGTTCGGCCGCTAGGAGAAGATAAAGACTATGGCGACAAAGGAAAAGGAAGAGGTCGAAACCGAACGCGAAGGCGCCACCGATGGCCCTCTGCTCGACCTTTCCGATGATGCTGTCAAGAAGATGATCAAGGCCGCCAAGAAGCGCGGCTATGTCACCATGGACGAGCTGAATTCGGTGCTGCCCTCAGAGGAAGTGACCTCCGAGCAGATCGAGGACACGATGGCGATGCTGTCCGACATGGGCATCAACGTGGTCGAGGACGACGAGCAGGGCGAGGAGCCCGAGGCCGCCGACACCGCGGCCGATGCCGAGGAAGACGCCAACGAGTTGGCTGAGCAGACCGGCACCGCGGTCGCCGCCACCACCACCAAGAAAGAACCGACCGATCGCACCGACGATCCGGTGCGCATGTATCTGCGCGAGATGGGCTCGGTCGAGCTGTTGTCGCGCGAGGGCGAAATTGCCATCGCCAAGCGCATCGAGGCCGGCCGCGAGACGATGATCGCGGGTCTGTGCGAAAGCCCGCTGACCTTCCAGGCCATCATCATCTGGCGCGACGAACTCAACGAATCCAAAATCCTGCTGCGTGAGATCATCGATCTCGAAGCCACCTATGCCGGCCCCGAGGCCAAACAGGCGCCGGTGGTCGAGCGCGTCGAGGAAGCCAAGGTCGAGGACAAGCCGCGCCGTTCGCGCGACGACGAAGACGACATCACGAATGTCGGCGCCGATACGCGCGGGCTGACGGATGACGACGACGAAGACGAGGACGAAGCGAGCCTGTCGCTGGCCGCGATGGAAGCGGAACTCCGCCCCCAGGTGATGGAGACGCTCGACGTTATCGCCGACACCTACAAAAAGCTGCGCAAGCTGCAGGACCAGCAGGTCGAGAACCGTCTGGCCGCCGCCGGCACGCTGTCGCCCAGCCAGGACCGCCGGCTGAAGGAGCTCAAGGACCAGCTGATCAAGGCGGTGAAGTCGCTGTCGCTCAACACGGCGCGCATCGAGGCGCTGGTCGAGCAACTCTACGACATCAACAAGCGCCTGGTGCAGAACGAAGGCAAGCTGCTCAGGCTGGCCGAAAGCTACGGCG
>NZ_RZRK01000284.1:0-7149 GCF_003997835.1 Mesorhizobium sp. M7A.F.Ca.CA.004.12.1.1 | reverse complement strand
CCTAACGGCTGGGCGGAACCGGCAGGCCATGAGCGCATTGGGAGGCAGGATCGAAAATGCACGGGACATCAAAGACCAAACTCGGGATCGGCGTCATCGGATGCGGCAACATCTCGATGACTTACCTGCGCAACGCCGGGCTTTTTGGCGGGATCGAATTGCGCGCCTGTGCCGATATTTCGGCCGACATGGCAGCAGTGCGAGCGAAGGAATATGGTATCCAGGCACTCGGCGTCGACGCGTTGCTGGCCGACCCGGAGATCGATCTTGTCCTCAACCTGACCATTCCGGCGGCGCATTTCGATATTTCGTTTGCCGCGCTTTCGGCCGGCAAGCACGTCTTCACCGAAAAGCCGCTCGCCACCTCGGCCGCCGACGGACAACGCCTGGTCAACGAGGCGCGGTCGCGCGGCCTGCTGCTCGGCTCGGCGCCCGACACGTTCCTCGGTGCTGCCGGGCGCCGTGCGCGCCGGTTGATGGACGAGGGCGCCATCGGCCGTCCGGTGACCGGCACCGCCTTCATGATGGGCCGCGGCATGGAGCACTGGCACCCCAACCCGCAATTCTACTACCAGCCAGGCGGTGGCCCCGTGTTCGACATGGGTCCGTACTATCTGACCATGCTGGTCAATCTGCTCGGCCCGGTCGAGCGCGTCATGGCAATGGCGACACGCGGCCAGGAAGAAAGGCTGATATCAGCCGATGGGCCATTCAAGAACACGACATTCAAGGTCGGCACGCCAACCAACGTTTTGTCGCTGCTTGAATTCCGCTCCGGCGCGACCGTCACCTTCGGCGCCTCGTGGGATGTCTTTCGCCACTCCAACCACCCGATCGAACTGCACGGCACGGAGGGCTCGCTGCGCCTGCCCGACCCCGACACGTTCGGCGGCACGGTGTCGCTGTCGGAGCGCGGCACCGACTGGCAGGATTTCGCCAGCGAGGGCGATCTCTACGGCGCCCGCAACTGGCCTTATGCCGCGCCCGACCGCGCCAATTACCGCATGCTCGGCGTCGCCGATCTGGTGCGCTCGCTTCAAACCGGCAGCACCCCACGGGCCTCCGGCAGCCTCGCGCTGCATGTACTGGAGATCATGGAGGCTATCCTGCGCTCCGGTGAAACACAGGGATCAGTCGCCATCGCGGGCGATGTCGTGCAGCCGGCCCTGCTGACCGAGGAAGAGGCGAGCAGCCTGCTGGCCTGAGGACATGACCATGACGCTCGATCCGGATGCGCTGCGCGTCCTCGAAATTGGTCGTGCAGCCGGCGGCGAGCCATTCGAGACCGGCAGCGTGGCGGCGGCGCGAACTGCCTACAACGCCTCGTTCCCGACGTTACAGGGTGAGCACGAGCCGGTCGCTGCGACCCAGGAACGGCAGATCGACGGGACGAATGGGCCTATAGCGCTCCGCATCCATCGCGGCATCGGCGCACCGCAAAGCGGGGCACCGGCGCTGCTCTACCTGCATGGCGGCGGCTGGGTCATCGGCAACCTCGATTCGCATGACGAGATCTGCCGCCTGATGGCCAATCTCGGCGGCGCCGTCATTGTCTGTCCCGATTATCGCCTGGCGCCAGAGCACAAATTTCCCGCCGGGCTCGAGGATTGCCTGGCGACACTGCGCTTCATAGCGGGGAATGCCGCCGGTCTCGGCATCGACATCAGACGCATCGGCGTTGCCGGCGACAGCGCCGGCGGCAATCTCGCCACGGTGCTGGCGCTGCTTGCCCGCGATGGGCTTGCGCCTCAGCTTGCGGCGCAACTCCTGATCTATCCCAACACCGACGCGCGGCAGGCATCGAATAGCTACCAGCGTTTCGGCGACGGCTTCGGGCTCACCGCAACCACCATGGCATGGTTCCGCGACCACTATGTGCGAACGCCCGAGGACATCATGGACTGGCGCGTCTCGCCCTTGCTGGCGCCTGCCCTCGCCGGCGCGGCGCCGGCTTTTGTGGCGCTTGCCGGCCGCGACATCCTCGCCGACGAAGGGGCAGCCTATGCGGCGCGCCTGCAAGCCGCGGGCGTGCCGGTGATCCTCCGGCAGTGGCCGGGCCAGATCCATGGCTTCGTCTCAATGGGACGCCATATTCCCGCTGCCCGGCAAGCGGTGGCCGAGGCGGTGGCTGCCTGGCGCCACTTCGAGAAGGTCGCTGACGATCAGGCCGACTGACGCATCACCAGGGTGGCGCCGAGCTTGACAGTGCGGGCCAGGCCTTGCTTCGGCGGATCGGCCTCGTCCAGCAGAGCCAGCAGTATCTCGACGCTGCGGCCGGCCATGGCGGTGAAATCCTGCGCCATGGTGGTCAGCGCCGGGCAGGTGTAGCGGCTCAGCGGATGATCGTCGTGTGCTGCAACCCGCAGATCGCAATCGGGTCTGCGGCCGACCTTCAGGCCGCGCGAGAACGCAGCCGCCATCACGCCAAAGGCGAGGCGATCATTGGCGCACAGGATGGTGCGGCCGGGCAAGGCGCCGGCCTGCAGCATTTTTTCCGTCTGCTCGTAGCCGATGCGTTCGAAGTCCCAGGTGTAATCGCGGGTGCCTTCGATGACGACCGGCTTGAACCCGGCGGTCTCCATCGCGACGATGTAGCTTTCCTGGCGTTCGCCGGAGTTGTGGTTGACGTGTGGGATGTCGAGATAGACCGGCGGCTCACCCGAACGGCAGAGATAGTCGACGATGGTCGAGACGCTCTGCCGGTTGTCATTGCCGACGAACGGCGTATCGCCCTCGATATAGGTGTCGAAATAGACAATCGGAATATCCTGCCCGAGCTTGTCGAAGACGCCGCGGTCGGAAGCCAGACCCAGTGGGGCGATGATCGCGCCGGCGACCTTCAGGGACAGCAGCGTCCTGACCGACTCCGCCTCCAGCTTCGGCGAACCATGCGAGGAGATGACGATCGGCCAGTAGCCTTCGTCGCGGCAGCGAAATTCGATGCGGCTGACCATCTCGGCGTAGAACGGATCGGTGATCGTCGGCACGACGATGCCGATGTTGCGGGTGCGCTTGCGGTTGAGATTTCGGGCGAAAAGGTTGGGCTGATAGTCCGAGGAGCGCAGGGCGGCTTCGATGCGCGCCCGCGTCGCCGGCTTCACGCTCGCCGGATCGTCGAAATATTTGGACAGCGTCGGCCGGGACACGCCGCATGCCTGGGCGAAGTCATCCATCGTGCGGTGCGTCTTCTCCGCCATCGATATATTCCTGATCCCCTGCCATGATCGGCCCGCCCCCAGTCATGCGGCCGTTGACCGGATGCGACAATCCTGGATGGAACTTATTCAGTCAATTTTCACAGTTACCAATAGAACCCAGAAATATTGCATGCGTCAAATTATTCGTTAACGTTTCAAAGCTGAGGCGGCTCGCCGCCGTTTTTTCCCGCCAAACGCTTTCGGATAGCGCTGTTTCGTCGACTTGATCGTCAGTTCGACGATCGAGGGCCGCAGAAGCTTGCCGCTCGCTCTCGGCTCCGGGCCTGCTTGCCAAATGCCGCCATGCCGCCCATACAGCTGGGCAATCGCCCACCCCGTCCGCGCCTCACCTGCCAGGGATACTCTCCAATGTCCGCGACGCCGTGGTCAAAGCCGTGACGGACCACTCCATGCCATCGCTTGCCGGCCTGGGCTGGACGGATTTTTTTGGCGACCAGCTCGAACCCGGCGACGCCGATCTTATCCCGACGCGGATCGCCACCGTCCACCGCGATCGCCTGACCGGCCTGTCCCAGGCAGGGCCGGTCGATCTGACACTGCCGGCGCAGGCGAACACCGGTGACTATGCGGTCGGCGACTGGGTACTGGTCGATGGGCATGAACACCTTGTGCAGCGCCGCCTGGTCCGCAAGACGGTGCTGGAGCGCCGCACCCAGGGCGGCAGGGTGCCGCAGCTTGCCGCGGCCAATGTCGACACGCTGTTCATCGTCACCTCGTGCAATGCCGACTTCAATCCCGCCCGGCTCGAGCGTTATCTGGCGCTCGCCAATGAGGCCGGAACGACGCCTGTGATCCTGCTGACCAAGGCCGATACCGCTGAAGACGCCGAGACATATGCAAGGCAGGCTGCCGCGTTGCAGCGTGGATTGCCGGTCGTGACGCTGAACCCCCGGACATCGGATGCGGCAACCATCCTGGCTGCCTGGTGCGGTGTCGGCCAGACGGTGGCGCTGATCGGCTCCTCCGGCGTCGGCAAATCGACGCTGGTCAACACGCTGGCCGGATCGGGGCAGCAATCGCCGCAGCAGACCGGAGGCATTCGCGAGCACGATGCCAAGGGACGCCACACCACCACGTCGCGATCGCTGCACGCCATTGCCGGCGGCGGCTGGGTGATCGATACGCCGGGCATGCGGACTTTGCAGGTCAGTGACGTCGCCTCCGGCATCGACACGCTGTTTGCCGAAATCACCGAACTCGCGCCACTGTGCAAGTTCCGCGACTGCACGCATGTGCATGAGCCGGGCTGCGCTGTGCAGGCTGCCTTGAAGGCCGGAACGCTCGATCCGGAGCGCCTTGCCCGCTGGCGAAAACTGTCCGACGAAAACCAGAACAACACGCCGGCTCAGAGCGGACCCCGCGGAGCCAAGTCTCCCGGCGGTCGCGGCAAGAGGCGTTGAACGGCCGAGGCTGAACTGGCTTCAGAGCCGCGCCGTCCCGAAAACGCGATCCCAGAACGCCGACGTCACACCGAAATTGGCCGCTTCGTCGATGTGGTGATGGACCGCGTGGCGACGCTTGAGCGTGTAGAGATAGCTCGGATGCGCGGGATGCCAGTGATGGATCATGTGGTGGATGCTGATGTACCAGAGGTACCCCAGCATCAACCCGCAGCTTACCGCGCTCGCGGTTGCTAAATCCGAGATCATCCATACCGGCAGGAACGCGACCAGCGCATGCACCCCGAGGCTGAGCCAGGTCGGCGTGCCCACCGAACTGCGCTCCTCGACATGGTGACGGTCGTGCAGGTCCTTGATGTAGGGAATGTGGTGAAGAACGAACCTGTGCAGCACATACTCGATCAGCGTCCAGAGGCCGAGACAGGCGAGGACCGTGCCTATCCAGCCCGGCGCACCCTCTTCGCCGGCCTCGAGCAGCCCAGCCACTGCCAGCACGGCGATTACCAGCGGATACACGACGAAGTCGCTGTAGTAGCCAATAAGACCGAGTTGCATCGTCACCTAGCCTTCGAGCCGCCAAATAGGCGATGGTATCAGATTGCCGGACTCGCGGGTGAGGTGCAATGCAGCCGCGCCTGACATAGCGTCGCAATCCCCTGGTGCAAGGTTCGCGTCAACGATTCAAGGACCATCGGCAGGCTGCCAGCTTCGCAAACGGACATACAAAAATGGCAAAACGCAGTGCGGGATTGCTGATCTATCGCCGCAGCGACGACGATCTCAGGGTGTTGCTGGTTCACCCGGGCGGACCCTTCTGGGCGAAGAAGGACGATGGTGCCTGGTCGATACCGAAGGGCCTCGTCGGCGAGGACGAGGATGAGTTGACGGCAGCGCAACGCGAGACCGAGGAAGAGCTTGGCGTCAAGGTCGATGGATACTTCACTCGTCTCGGCGACTACAGGCAACCGGGCGGCAAGATCGTCTCGGCCTGGTCCGTCGAGGCGACCATCGACATCGATGTGACCTCCATCAAGAGCAACAGCTTCACCATGGAATGGCCGCCAAGGTCGGGATCCCTGAAGGAGTTCCCGGAGGTCGACAGAGCGGGCTGGTTCACCTTGCCCGAGGCCGAGGTGAAAATCCTCAAGGGGCAGCGCCCGATGCTTTTGGATCTTGCCAGGCAGCAAGGCGCGGGATGATCCGCAGCCCTCAATAAGGCAGGCCGACATAGTTCTCGGCGAGCGCGGTCGATGCGGCGCGCGAGTGCATGAGGTAGTCGAGTTCGGCCTCCTGGATGCGTTGGCCGAAATCGCCGGTGTCGGGAAAACGGTGCAGCATCGTCGTCATCCACCAGGAAAAGCGCACCGCCTTCCAGACCCGTGCCAGCGCCTTGCCGGAATAGGCATCGATGCCATCATGTGACTTCTCGACGTAGAAGTCGCGCAAACCTGCGAAGAGATAGCGCACGTCGCTGGCGGCGAGGTTGAGCCCTTTCGCCCCGGTCGGCGGTACGATATGGGCGGCGTCGCCAACCAGGAACATCCTGCCGAAGCGCATTGGCTCGGCAACGAAGGAGCGCAGCGGCGCGATCGATTTCTCGAAGGATGGGCCGGTGACGACATTTGCCGCCGTCTGCTCCGGCAAGCGGCGGCGCAACTCGTCCCAGAAGCGCTCATCCGACCACGCCTCCACGCGATCGTCCTGCGGGCACTGCACATAGTAGCGGCTGCGATGCGTCGAGCGCATCGAGCACAGCGCAAAACCCCGCTCGTGATTGGCGTAGACCAGTTCGCGGTCGGCTGGCGGCACCTCGGCCAGCACGCCGAGCCAGCCGAACGGATACTGCCGCTCGAAGATTTTTAGGGTACGCTCGGGCACCGATTTGCGGCTGACGCCATGATAACCGTCGCAGCCGGCAACGAAGTCGCAGTCGATGCGATGCGTGACGCCATCCTTGTCATAGGTGGCGAAAGGCGCGGTGCCGTCGAAATCGTGCAGAGCGACATTTGCCGCCTCGTAGATCGTGGTCAGCCCTGCCGCGTCGCGCTTGTCCATCAAATCGTGCATGACCTCGGTCTGGCCATAGACGGTGACATGCCTGCCGCCGGTCAGCGCCTCGAGGTCGATGCGATGCAAGCGTCCGTCGAAGGCGAGCGAGATGCCAGTATGCGGCAGCCCTTCGGCATGCAGCCTTGCCGCCGCGCCGGCCTGTTCCAGCAATTCGACGGTGCCCTGTTCGAGCACCCCTGCCCGCACGCGGCCAAGCACGCGCTCGCGGCTCGCACGTTCAAGAATGACCGTCTCGACGCCGATGCCGGCCAGCAGTTGCCCAAGCAGCAACCCGGACGGCCCGGACCCGATGACGACGATTTGCGTGCGCATCAGTGGCCGAGACTTTCGACCTGTGCGGCCAGTTCGGCGGCAAGGCGCAGCGACGCTGCCGTTGCGACGACCATTTGCGGCAGCAATAGCCACTCCAGCGTCCATGCAGCACCCGACCGCTCCTGCTCATGCACGAGCGCGTGATGCAG
>NZ_RZRK01000283.1:0-7156 GCF_003997835.1 Mesorhizobium sp. M7A.F.Ca.CA.004.12.1.1 | reverse complement strand
ATCTGTTGTCGCGCGGCACGGCCAAGTCCTTCAACGCGGTCACCGTCGACAGCGACACGTCGACCAGCGACACGCTGCTGATCTTCGCCACCGGCAAGGCCGCCAAGCGCGGCGCGCCGGAGATAACCGATCCCAAGGATGCCCGTCTCGGCGCGTTCCGCCGGGCGCTCGGCAAGGTGCTGAAATCGCTGGCGCTGCAAGTGGTGCGCGACGGCGAGGGCGCCCGCAAGCAGGTCGAAGTCACCGTCACCGGCGCCAAATCGGCGCGCTCGGCCAAGCGCATCGCGCTGTCCATCGCCAATTCGCCGCTGGTCAAGACGGCGGTCGCCGGCGAGGACGCCAATTGGGGCCGCGTCGTCATGGCCGTCGGCAAGGCCGGCGACCCCGCCGATCGCGACCGGCTGTCGATCTGGTTCGGCGACAACAGGCTGGCGCATGAAGGCGAGCGCGACCCCGGCTACTCCGAGGCCGCGACGTCGGCCTACATGAAGCGCGACGACATCCGCATCCGTGCCGATATCGGCATCGGCCGCGGCAAGGCGACGGTGTGGACCTGCGATCTCACCAAGGAATATGTCGCCATCAATGGCGATTATCGGAGCTGACGGTTTTGAGCTCCAGGCATCCGGCAAGCATGCTCGCGATCGTACGCCGCTACGAGGCGGCCGGCTTTCGCGCCTGGCCGGCAGCCGCCGTCCACTATGACGGCACCTGGGTGGTGCGGCTGACCGCCGGCCATCCGGCCAAGCGGCTGAACTCGGTCAATCCGCTCGATCCCGGCGATATCATGCACATGGCCGACCGTATCGGACGGGCCAGCCGCCGTTTCGATGCCTATGGAAGGCCGCTGACGTTCCGCATGTCGCCGCTGTCGGGTCCCGATCTCGCCAGCCATCTCGACCGCGAGGGCTGGAGCCGGTTCGACGAGTCGCTGGTCATGCGGCTGCCGCTGGCCGGCGCGCAGCTCGACGCCGCCATGGACCAGATTCCGCTCAAGGACATCAGCCGCTTCATCGGCGCGTTGCTCAAGGTCAGCGGTTCGGATGTTTCGCTGCGCCCCGGCCTGTCAGAGATCATCGGCGCCATCCAGCCCGAAGCCGGGCTGTTCGCGCTCGAAGATGGAGCCGAGGCGCTGGCGACGCTTATCTGCGTGCATGACGGCGATCTCGCCGGCCTGTTCGAGGTCGCCACCGACAGATCGGCGCGCAACAAGGGCCATGGCCGCAACCTGATCCTGTCGGCGCTGAAATGGGCGCGGCTGCGGGGCGCGCGGGAAGCCTGGCTGCAGGTCGAGGCCAACAACGTGCCGGCGCTGGCGCTCTACCATTCGCTCGGCTTCGAGGAAGTCTATCGCTACCACTACCGCCGGCCGCCGGGTCATGAATAATGTCGTGACCGCCGGCAAACGCCTGCTCCTGGTCGCCGCCTGCGCGCTGGTCGATGCCGACGGCCGGGTGCTTCTGGCGCAGCGGCCTCAGGGCAAGCAACTTGCCGGATTGTGGGAATTTCCCGGCGGCAAGGTCGAGCCCGGCGAGACGCCCGAACAATGCATCATTCGCGAACTGCATGAGGAAATCGGCATCGAAACCGACATTCCCTGCCTGGCGCCGCTCACTTTCGCCAGTCATTCCTACGACGATTTCCACCTGCTGATGCCGCTGTTCATCTGCCGCCGCTTCCGCGGCATCGCCCATCCCAGGGAAGGGCAGGCGCTGAAATGGGTGCGGCCAAAGCAGATGCGCGACTATCCGATGCCGCCGGCCGATGCGCCGCTAATCCCGTTCCTCATCGATCTTCTCTGAGGCTCGCGTCCGGTCGGTTCCTGGTCGAGGCGTGTATCAGCCAGCGTTAATGGAAGATTTATCTCGTCGTGAAAAATTGAAGCATGGCCGTTCGCGGCCGAGCCGTCGATTTGCCGGGGAGCGATAGCATGAGCCTAGACAGGGATTGGGACTCGATCCGGCCCGAGCGCGGTTTTCGCGCCGCCGATGCGGGCATGGGCATATTGCGCATCACGCTGCTGTTCGGTTCGGCCGCGGTGGCGCTGGCGCTGATCGCAACCCCCTTCCTCGACAGCCAGACACGCTCGCTGTCGGCCCGTGATGGTTTCGGCGGGCTTGACATGGCGGCGACAGGCTCGATCGGCCATCGCGAAACCTACACGCTGCGCCGCAGCGTGCTGCAGCCGCAACCGAGCTCGGTCTGCATCATCAGGTCCAATGGCAGGAGCAGCGGCGACTGCTGACATGGTTAAGAGATTTCGGAAAGGCGGCGGTTTCATCGCCTGTTAAGCCTTTGCCGTTAACCTTTCTTAACAGGTCGGCTGTAAGGTCCCGGACAGAGGGGTTGAGGCCATGAAAGCAGTGCTGCTGGGTTTTCTGAACGACGAGACCGGCGCCACGGCCGTCGAATATGGCGTCATCATCGCCGTGCTGTCGCTGGCCATCGTCGGCGGTATCGGTGAGGTCCGCGACGGGATCATCTGGCTGTTCAGCGACAACAACAGCAAGCTTGCGAACGCTTTCGCACCCACGCCCTGATCCGGCTTTCCGCGCCTGCGGGCAGGATCATTGCCCGCCGGGCGCCTCCAGGATTGTTCCCAGCGAGACCTTGGCCGACCCTGGCTTAAGCGGTTTTTGCTGCGATGCGTCGGGCGCCCAGCCGGACATCCAGACAATCGAGAAACTTGCCCTCACGCGGCCGTCGGGGTCGGAAAACCGCTCGGCGTAGATTTCCGCCGCGCGGGCAAACAGCTTGCGCGAGCCCGGCCGCCGGCTGCGATCGGTGAGCGCAGAGGTTTCGCCCATGGCCCGCAGATCCGCCATCAGGTTGAACAGGCTGGCATAGCGCACCGTCACCGTCTCGACGTCGGCGACCGGCAGAGCGAGACCGGCGCGCTGCAGCAGCGCACCGGCATCGCGCACGTCGGTGAACGGGGCGACACGCGGACTGGCGCCGCCGTAAAGCTCGGTCTCGGCCGAAAGCAGGCTTTCGCGCAACTCGAAAAGCGTACCGGCGCCGGCAAAGGCGCCGAGGAAAAGACCATCCGGCCGCAACGCACGGCGGATCTGGATCAGCATGCCGGGGATGTCGTTCATGGCCTGCAGCGACAGAAGCGACACCGCCAGATCGAGGCTTTCCGCTTCGAACGGCACGGTTTCGAGCGGTGCGATCAAGCCGGCGCCGCCACCGCTCAGGAAGGCCGTGTCCGCCTCGACGCGGACGATGTCGGCGACCTTGCCGCTTTCGGCGAGCGTTTCTGCCGCCGCCGGCGTCTGGCAAAACAGCACAGCCGCCTTGCCGAACCTGCGCTCGACGGCGCCCAGCCGGTCGGCAAGGTCCTCGGCCGTGCGGCGCATGAGGAAGTCCGCACCGTCGACCGGATGGGCAAGCGCGCGCCGCTTGTGCGCCAGCCATAGAGAGGTATCCATTATCGGCTGCAACGGGCAGATCCTTTGTTTGTCCACGCTCCGGGATCGTTGATATAGTGGCGCGCAGGAGCAACCACGTGGCCGATCCGATGCCCAAGATCAAGTCCATCGCGATCACGAACCTGGCCCGGTCGGTTGTCGGCTGGCCGGCGCGTATGCTGTTTCCGCCGGTCTGCGCCGGTTGCCGCCGGCATGTCTCGCAGCCAGGCGTGCTGTGCGGCGCCTGCTGGCCGAAGCTCAGGCTGCTGGAGCGGCCATGGTGCCCGGTCATGGGCACGCCGTTCACCCACCATATGGGCGAAGGCTTTCTGTCGGCCGAGGCGATTGCCGATCCGCCGCCTTTCGAGCGGGCGCGGGCGGCGGTCGCCTATTCCGGCGTTGCCCGCCAGATGGTGCAGGGGCTGAAATACCAGGATCGCACGGATCTGGCACCCTGGATGGCGCGCTGGATGGTTCGCGCCGGTGCCGATCTCATCGCCGAGGCGGATGTGGTGGTGCCGGTGCCGCTGCACTGGCGGCGCTTTTTCAGGCGGCGCTTCAACCAATCGGCGGAACTGGCGAGGGCGGTCTCGACGCTTAGTCAACTGCCCTTCGCCCCCTCGGCGGTGCGTCGCGTGAAACTCACCCGCCAGCAGGTCGGGCTGGAGCGCGGGGAACGCGAGGAAAATGTGCGGGCTGCCTTTCGGGTACCCGCCGAGGCGGAAATCGAGATCGCCGGCCGCAGGGTGCTTTTGATCGACGATGTCTACACCACCGGCGCCACGGTGCGTTCCGCCACCAAGGCGCTGAAAAGGGGCGGTGCGGCCGCCGTCGACGTGCTGACCTTTGCGCGTGTGTTGCCGGGGGACTTCCGGGCGGACGAGTCCGCGACTATATAAGTCGGCAACGAACAGCGGAAATTCGTCATGGCCGATGTCACGATCTACACCCGCATGATGTGCGGCTATTGCACGGCAGCCAAGCGGCTGCTCGAGCGCAAGGGCGTCGCCTTTACCGAGCACGATGCCTCCTTCTCGCCGGAACTGCGCCAGGAGATGATCTCCCGGGCGCATGGCCGCACGACCTTTCCGCAGATTTTCATCGGCGATACGCATGTCGGCGGCTGTGACGACCTCCACGAGCTAGAGGCCGAAGGCCGGCTGGACAAACTGCTCGCCAACGGCGCGACGAATTGAGGGAATGACGATGGGTGTTTTCAAAGCCGCTGCGATCCAGATGCGTTCAGGCGAGAGTCCCGAGCGCAACGCCGTGGATCTCGAACGGCTGGTGCGCGAAGCAGCCAGCCTAGGTGCCACCTATATCCAGACGCCGGAAATGACCGGCGCGCTGATCCGCGACAAGGAAGCTCGCGCCGCCTCGTTTACGTCCGAAGACAAGGACATCGTCGTTTCGACCGCGCGCAGATTGGCCAGGGAACTCGGCGTCTTCCTGCATATCGGCTCGACCGCCATCCTGCGGGCCGGCGGCAAGCTCGCCAACCGGGCGCTGCTGTTTGGCCCGGATGGTGCTGCGCTCGCCACCTACGACAAGATCCACATGTTCGATGTCGACCTCGACAATGGTGAGAGCTGGCGTGAATCCGCTGCCTACGAACCGGGCACCGAGGCCGTCGTCACCGAGATCGAGGGTGCAAAGCTCGGCTTCGCCGTTTGCTACGATTTGCGCTTTCCGCAGCTCTTCCGTGCCGAGGCACTGGCCGGCGCCGATCTGCTTTCCGTACCTGCCGCCTTCACCCGTCAGACCGGCGAGGCGCACTGGCACGTGCTGCTCAGGGCCCGCGCCATCGAGAATGGCGCCTATGTCATCGCCGCCGCGCAGGGCGGCCTGCATGAGGATGGCCGCGAGACCTACGGTCATTCGCTGATCGTCGATCCGTGGGGCCGTATCATCGCGGAAGCCGCGCATGACGAGCCTGATGTGATCGTCGCCGAGATCGACCCGGCGCAGTCGCTTGCCGCGCGCAAGAAGATCCCCAACCTCAGGAATGCACGGGATTTCGCCGTCAATGCCGGTTCGGGCGAGGCGCCGCGGCTCAGGGGTGCAGCCTCTTGATCCGCTTTGCCCTGATCTGCGAGCACGAGCACGAATTCGAAGGCTGGTTCCGCAGCAACGACGATTTCGACACCCAGAAGAAGCGCGGCTTTGTCGATTGCCCCACCTGCGGATCGCACAAGGTGCAGAAGGCGCTGATGGCGCCGGCCGTCTCCACGGCGCGCAAACAGGAAACAATAGCGCTGGCGATGGGCGAGGCGCAGAAGCAGGCTTTGGCACAGCTCAAGGCAATGGCCGAGAAGGTGCGCGAGAACGCCGACTATGTCGGCGACAAGTTCGCCGAGGAAGCGCGAAAGATCCATTTCGGCGAGAGCGACCCGCGCGGCATCTATGGCGAGGCGACGCTGGACGAGGCCAAGAGCCTGGCCGAGGACGGCGTCGAGTTCATGCCGATCCCGGTGTTCCCGGACGATCGCAACTGAGTCTTTCGACGCCAGCGGGACAGCGCCCCCCTTTGTCCTGCCGGACATCTCCCCCACGGGGGAGATCGGACGTCACCTAGGCCTTCGCCAATCTCTGACGTGGCAGGCGCAGTGTCGAAGCTGCCAATCTCCCCCCTCGTGGGGGAGGTGTCCGGCAGGACAGAGGGGGGCGCGAAGGATCGCAACAGAAATTAGCTCACGCTCCCGATCAGCTTTTCCAGCAGCCGAGAGAGCGTCTCCCGTTCCGCCGGCGTCAAGCCCGAGAGAATCTCGTGCTCGTTGGCAACATGGGCAGTGACGGCCTCATCGATCAAGGCCAGGCCCTTGTCGGTCAGCCTCACGACAATGCCGCGCCTATCGTTGGGATGCGGCCCGCGCAGGATCAATCCGGACGTTTCGAGCCGGTCGAGCCTGTTGGTCATGGCGCCTGACGTCACCATCGTCGCTTCATAGAGGGCGGTTGGCGTCAGCGCGTAGGGAGAGCCTGAACGGCGCAGCGTGGCCAGCACGTCGAATTCCCCGGACTGCAATCCATAACGGGCAAACAACGGCGCTAGGCGCTCGCGGGCGATCAGCGAGGCGGCCTCGTTCAGCCGCCCGAGCACACCCATCGGCGAGACATCCAGATCGGGCCGCTCCCGCTTCCATTGCTCGATCGCCCGTGCTGCCCTGTCCAACTGTCTCACCATCATATATCTTGACGTTAAGAATCTTTCCATTATCTTATCTTAACATGCAATGCCGGCCAAGGGCCGCGCTACAGGATTCGGTCAATGAAACGTCTTTGGGATTCGGCGCTCGGCCTGCTGGTCGTCACCGGCGGCCTGCTCGGCCTGACGCTGCCATTCGGCAAGCTCGCCACGGCTGCCGGCGTGCCGGCCATGGTCTGGGCCTTCGTCATCTCGCTCGGCGCCGGCGGCGTCTTGCTGTGCGTGCTCCTGGCTCGCGGCCAGCGGGTCCGGCTCACCGCGCACAAATTCCGCTATTTCTTCGTCACCGCCGCGGTGTCCTATGCCGTCCCCAACCTCCTGATGTTCTCGGCCATCCCGCATCTGGGCGCCGGCTACACCGGCATCATGTTCACCCTGTCGCCTGTCATCACACTGGTGTTCTCGATCCTGTTGCGTGTCCGGCGCCCCAACATGCTGGGCATTGTCGGCATCGCCGTCGGCTTCGTCGGCGCCGTCATGGTCGCGGTGACGCGCGGCGAGGCCGGCCAGCCGGCCGATTTGTTCTGGGTGGCGATGGGGT
>NZ_RZRK01000282.1:0-7161 GCF_003997835.1 Mesorhizobium sp. M7A.F.Ca.CA.004.12.1.1 | reverse complement strand
GGCCAATGCAGCAGATAGAGATCGATGCGGTCGGTGCGCAGGCGTTTCAGGCTGTTTTCGCAGGCGCGCTGCACGCCCACGCGCGAAGCGTTCGATGGCAGAACTTTCGAGACCAGGAAGGTCTCGTCGCGGCGCCCGGCAATGGCCTCGGCCACCACCTCCTCGGCGCCGCCGCCGGCATACATTTCAGCGGTGTCGATCAGCGTGATGCCGAGGTCGAGGCCGAGCTTGAGGGCATTCACCTCATCGGCGCGGCGACTGATATCTTCGCCCATCTTCCATGTGCCCTGGCCAAGCACCTGAACGGCTTCGCCTGAGGGCAGTTTGGTGGTTCTGATGGTCGACGGCATTGCGGGCTCCATTTAGGCCGATCGCATCACAGGCTGGACGAGAAATCCAGAGGCGTTCTCGCCGCGCTGACGATGGCTGAAGACTTACTTCACCGGATGGGCGGCGAGCCAGGCCTGCATCTGCTTGATCTCGGCTTCCTGCGCGGCGATGACGCCTTCGGCCAGCTTGCGGATTTCCGGATCCTTGCCATTGGCGAGTTCGACCTTGGCCATGTCGATCGCACCCTGATGGTGCGGGATCATGCCTCTGACGAAATCGACATCGGCATTGCCGGTATAGTCGGACGCCATCATGTCGGCATGCATCTTGTCCATCGCCGCCTTGTAGCCTTCCGTCGAAGGGCTGGTCGCATCCGCCGCCATGGCGCCCATGTCGTGTTTCATCTCTTCGCTTTGCGCCGGAACGCTTTCGAGGAAGACGGTAACCAGCATTCCGGCCGCCATCAGCAGCAGAACGAGTTTTTTGGCGAAGGTCATTCATGGTCTCCTGTTGGATGGGTTTCGTATTTGGGGGCTTGGATCAGAGTTTCAATGTTCTCAGCCGCAACGCGTTTGCGATCACCGACACCGAAGACAGGCTCATCGCCGCCGCCGCCAGCATCGGCGACAGAAGCGTGCCGGTGAGCGGATAGAGCACGCCGGCGGCGACCGGCACGCCAAGCACATTGTAGAGGAAGGCAAAGAACAGGTTCTGGCGGATGTTGCGGATCGTCGCCTGCGCCAGCGTGCGGGCGCGCACGATACCGTTGAGGTCGCCCTTGACCAGAGTGATACCGGCGCTTTCGACAGCGACATCGGCGCCAGTGCCCATGGCGATGCCGACATCGGCAGCTGCAAGCGCTGGTGCATCGTTGACGCCGTCGCCGGCCATGGCAACACCGGCGCCTGTTGCGCGCAGTTCCTCGACAAGGGCTGCCTTCTGTTCCGGCAGCAGGCCGGCGCGGACCTCGTCGATGCCGAGGCTTCTGGCGATCGCGTTGGCCGTGCGTTCATTGTCGCCGGTCGCCATGATGATGCGCAAGCCGCTTTCATGCAGAGCCTTGATCGCCTCGGCCGTCGTTGCCTTGATAGGGTCGGCGACGGCGACGATGCCGGCCAGCTTCTTGTCGACAGCGACGAACATCGCCGTCTTGCCTTCGAGCTGCAGCGCCTCGGCCTTGGCCGAGATGGATGCGATGTCGACGCCAAGGTCCGCCATCATCGCAGCATTGCCGAGCGCGACCGTCTTTCCCGAGACCGAACCGGACACGCCCTTGCCGGTGACCGCCTCGAAGGCGCTGGCCTCGGCAACGGTCACGCCGCGTGTAGCAGCGCCGTCGACGATGGCTTCAGCCAGCGGATGCTCCGACCCCTTCTCCAGACCGGCGGCAAGCGCCAGCAATTCCTCTTCGGAGAAGCCGTTTGCCGTGACGACATCGGTCAGTTTCGGCCGGCCTTCGGTCAGCGTACCCGTTTTGTCGACGATCAGCTTGTCGACGGAAGCGAAGCGTTCGAGTGCTGCGGCCTCCTTGATCAGCACGCCGGCATGCGCTCCGCGCCCGGTTGCGGTCATGATCGACATCGGCGTGGCGAGGCCGAGCGCACAGGGGCAAGCGATGATCAGCACCGACACCGCGGAGACGATGGCAAAGATCAGGCTGGGCTCGGGTCCAAACACGGCCCAGGCGATGAAAGCGACAATCGCGACAAGGACGACGGCCGGGACAAAGTAGAAAGAAACGCGATCGGCCAACCCTTGAATCGGGGCGCGCGAGCGCTGCGCCTTGGCGACGAGATCGACGATGCGCGCCAGCGTCGTCTCGGCGCCGACCTTCTCAGCGCGCATGATCAGCGCACCATTCTTGTTGAGGGTGCCGCCGGTCAGCGCATCGCCCTCGACCTTCTCGACCGGCAACGGCTCGCCCGTGATCATCGATTCGTCGATCGAGGATCGCCCTTCCAGCACCGTGCCATCGACCGGCACGGCGTCACCGGGGCGTATGCGCAGGCGATCGCCGGCTTTGACCGCATCGAGCGGCACATCGCTTTCGGAACCGTCGGCGGCGATCAGCCGCGCGGTCTTCGGCGCGAGATCAAGCAATGCGCGGATTGCCGAGCCGGTCTTTTCACGGGCGCGGAGCTCCAGCACCTGGCCAAGGAAGACCAGCGCAACGATGACGGCAGCAGCCTCGAAATAGACCGGTACCGCACCGCCATGGCCGCGGAACTGATGCGGAAAGATATCCGGAAACAGCGTGGCGACGACGCTGTAGAGATAGGCAGCACCAACGCCGAGCGAGATCAGCGTCCACATGTTGGGGCTGCGGTTGACGAGCGAGTCCCAGCCGCGGTGGAAGAAGGGGAAGGCGGCCCAAAGCACCACCGGACTTGCCAGGACCAGTTCGATCCAGACTTTTGCCCGGTCCTCGACCAGACCTTCAAACGTCAGGCCGATCATGGGTGCCATGGCGATGATCAGAAGGGGGATCGACAAGGCAGCGCTCACCCAGAACCGCCTGGTGAAATCGACCAGCTCGGGATTTGGCCCTTCATCGCCCGTTGGTACGCCCATCGGCTCCAGCGCCATGCCACAGATCGGGCAGGATCCTGGCTTGTCGCGGATGATTTCGGGATGCATCGGGCAGGTGTATTGCGTGCCTTTGGGCATCGGCTGCGGTGCCGGCCTGTCGCCGAGATATTTTTGCGGCTCCGCCTCGAATTTCGCCTGGCAGGCGGCCGAGCAGAAGTAAAAGCCCTGGCCTTCGTGGCGGGCAAAGTGCCTGGCTGTCGCGCGGTCGACGCTCATACCGCAAACCGGATCGGTGGCCGTCAGGAATTTTTCCGGCTCGGCGACGAATTTCGCGCGGCAGCCCTGGCTGCAGAAATGATAGGGATGGCCATCATGCTCGGCCGTCGGCTTGCCGGCGACCGGATCGACAGTCATGCCGCAGACCGGGTCGCGGACGACGCTCTTCGTGGTGGGCACGGCGCCTTTTGTCGAGCAGCAGCTACCATGCGCGTGATGATCGTGATCGGAATGCGTCATTCGAAAATGCCTCGATGGGTCGGTGTGTGACGCGGAGATAGGGCTTCCAGTAACTGGAAGGTCAAGGGCTGTTTCGACTTTCTTTTCCGGTCGACGGCGCGTCCATCCTCCCCAAAAAAAGTATCACGCGGCAACACCACGCCTGCTAGAGAGCGAGCGTCCCGGGGGTGAGATTTTCTTTGGCAATGAAGCGTCTGGTCATCAATCTCGATCGGTCTCCCGATCGCCTTGCCCGTGTGACGGCGGAGTTTGTCCGCATCGGCGTCCCATTCGAACGCGTTCAGGCCATCGACGCACGGGATCGGCCGGACCTGGACCAGCTGCCACAAAATGTCGGATATCGGAACAGGCTGCCATTGACTGACGGCGAGATCGCCTGCCTGCTCAGTCACCGGGCCTGCTGGGCCGCCATCGCGCAAGGCGACGCTCGCTACGGGGCAATCTTCGAGGACGACATCGTCTTTGCCGCGAAAGCCGGCGCATTGCTTCGCGACAGCGACTGGATTCCAGCCGATGCCGAAGTCGTCAAGCTCGAAAGCTATTTTTGCAAGACCGTGATCCGACGCAAGCGCATTGCCATCGGTCACGGCTTTTCCACATCCAAACTCGACGCCGGACATATAGGAACCGCCGGCTACATCATCTCCAGGCAAACCGCGCTCGACCTGATCAAGGCCACAGAGGAGATCGGCATCGCTGTCGACGACCTTGTCTTCAACCCCGAGTTTTCGGTTTTGCGAGGCGAGACGATCTATCAGCTTGTTCCTGCGCTCTGCGCACAAGATCAGTTCCTTGGCGACAGGGCGCTCCAATTGCCAAGCCTGCTCAGGGAAAAGCGCGATATCCAGTGCGCCGCCGGGACCGGGAGACGCAGAAAGACAGCCATAGCGAAGGTAAAAGCCGAGGCTCGGCGAATAGGCAAGCGCATTGCCGATTTCTGTCGACTGAAGCGGAGAATGGTCATTCCATTTACTTATCCGAGCCAGAGCTCAGCCGGGTCTTGAACCGGCTTTCAACGCCCCATACCCAGCGCCGCGAAAACGCGCTATAGACGCCGCCGAAACGGCAAGGCCGGCTGGGTATATGGCAAGAATCTCCCTGAAGCTCGACGAATTGATCGACGGCGAAGCCTTGCGCCGCGAGATGACCGCGCTGACCGCGGCCACGGCGGGCGACGGCTCCGGGCAGGTCGCGCGCAATGGCGTGCTCCAACTGCTCAAGGGACGACTGGCGGAAGGGCGCGCCATTGCCGAACGCATGCTGATGGACGATGGCGGCGGCAGCGCCTGCGCGGCGCGGCTGTCGCACCTCATGGACGAGATCATCCGGGCGCTTTACGATTTCGCCGTCACCCATGTCTACCGGGTCAAGAACCCGTCTTCGGCGGAGCGCATGGCCGTTGTCGCTGTCGGCGGCTACGGCCGTGGAACGCTGGCGCCCGGATCCGACATCGACCTTCTGTTCCTGCTGCCCTACAAGCAGACGCCGTGGGGCGAACAGACAGTCGAATACATGCTCTACATGCTGTGGGACCTGGGGCTGAAGGTCGGCCACGCCACCCGTAACATCGACGAATGCCTGCGCCTGTCGCGCACCGATGTCACCATTCGCACCTCGATCCTCGAAGCACGTTTCCTGTGGGGCGAGGAAAAGCTCTATGATGAACTGATGCTGCGGTTCGACCATGAGGTGGTGCGCACGACCGGCCCCGAATATGTCCAGGCCAAGCTTGCCGAACGCGATGACCGCCATGCCAAGGCCGGCGAAAGCCGCTATCTGGTCGAGCCCAACGTCAAGGACGGCAAGGGCGGCCTGCGCGACCTGCAGACGCTGTTTTGGATCGGCAAATATTTCTATCGGGTGCGCACCGGTGAGGAACTGGTCGACAAGGGCGTCTTCACCGAGGGCGAATACCGCGAGTTCCAGAAGGCCGAGGATTTCCTGTGGGCGGTACGCTGCCACATGCATTTCCTCACCGGCAAGGCCGAAGAGCGGTTGCATTTCGACATCCAGCGCGAGATCGCCGAACGGCTCGGCTACACCACACACCCCGGCCTGTCGGCGGTCGAGCGCTTCATGAAGCACTACTTTCTCGTTGCCAAGGACGTCGGCGACCTGACCCGCATCTTCTGCGCCGCGCTCGAGGAGGAGCAGGCCAAGCACGTACCTGGCTTCAACCGCATCTTCCTGACTTTCTCCAGGCGCAAGCGCAAGCTGGCCGGTACTTCCGACTTCATTGTCGACAACCACCGCATCAACATCGCCGACGACCAGGTGTTCGAGCGCGATCCGGTCAATCTGCTCAGGCTGTTCTGGTTCGCCGACAAGCACGGTCTGGAATTCCACCCTGACGCGCTGAAGCTGCTGACCCGTTCGCTCGGCCTGGTCAACAAGTCGCTGCGGCGCGACGAGGAGGCCAACCGGCTGTTCCTCGACATATTGACCTCGGATCGCAATGCCGAACTCAATCTGCGTCGCATGAACGAAGCCGGACTGCTCGGCAGGCTGATCCCGGATTTCGGCAAGATCGTCGCCATGATGCAGTTCTCGATGTACCACCACTACACGGTGGACGAGCATCTGATCCGCTGCATCGGCGTGCTGGCCGAGATCGAGCGCGGCGACGGCGAAAAGGTCCACCCCTTGTCGCACACGCTGATGCCGGGCCTGAAGAAGAGCCGCGAGGCGCTCTATGTCGCCGTACTGCTGCACGACATCGCCAAAGGCAGGCCGGAGGACCATTCCGAGGCCGGGGCCAGGATCGCCCGTCGCATCTGCCCGCATATGGGGCTGTCGCCTGCCGATACCGAAACCGTGGCCTGGCTGGTCGAGAACCACCTCGTGATGTCGATGACGGCGCAGACCCGCGACCTCAACGACCGCAAGACCATCGAGGATTTTGCCGCGATCGTGCAGTCGGTCGAGCGGCTGAAGCTGCTTTTGATCCTCACCGTCTGCGACATCAGGGGCGTCGGACCCGGTGTCTGGAACGGCTGGAAGGGCCAGCTGCTGCGCACGCTCTACTACGAGACCGAATTGCTGCTGACCGGCGGGTTTTCGGAAGTGTCGCGCGCGCAGCGCACGGCGGCGGCGCGCGAGCGCCTGGCCGAGGCGCTTGCCGACTGGCCGGACAAAGCCCGCAAGCGCTATGTCGGCCAACACTACGAGAATTACCTTTTGACCGTCGATCTCGCAGACCAGTTGCGCCATGCCGAGTTCATCCGCGAAGCCGACGTGTCAGGCAACAAGCTTGCCACCATGGTCAAGACCCACCAGTTCGAGGCGGTGACCGAAATCACCGTGCTGGCGCAGGACCACCCCCGTCTGCTCTCGGTCATCGCCGGGGCTTGCGCCGGAGCCGGCGGCAACATTGTCGACGCGCAGATCTTCACGACGTCGGATGGCCGCGCCCTCGACACGATCCTGATCAGCAGAGAATTCGATCGCGACGAGGATGAGCGCCGGCGTGCCGAGCGTGTCGGCCGGCTGATCGAGGACGTGCTGTCGGGCAAGAGCTGGCTGCCGGAAATGATCGAGAAGCGCACCAAGCCGCGGCGCGGCTCCAAGGTGTTCAAGATCCCGCCGCGCGCCGAAATCCGCAACACGCTGTCGAACCGTTTTTCGGTCATCGAGGTCGAGGGCCTCGACCGGCCGGGACTGCTGTCGGAGATCACCGGAACGCTTTCCGACCTGTCGCTCGACATCGCATCGGCCCACATCACCACCTTCGGCGAAAAGGTCATCGACACTTTCTATGTCACCGATCTCACTGGCCAGAAGATAGAC
>NZ_RZRK01000281.1:0-7179 GCF_003997835.1 Mesorhizobium sp. M7A.F.Ca.CA.004.12.1.1 | reverse complement strand
ACGGAAAGATGCGCGAAGAGATTGTTCTCCTGGAACACCATCGACACCGGCCGCGCCGAGGCCGGCTCGGCGCTGACATCGGCCCCGCCGATCAGCACGCGGCCCGACTGTGGGGTCTCGAAGCCGGCGACCAGATTGAGCAGCGTCGACTTGCCCGAACCGCTCGGACCCATGATGGCGGTGATCTTCGCCGTGGCGAACTCGACGTCGAAGACAAGTGGCACCTCACCATAACTGAACGACACCTTGTCCAGCCGCACCGGCGCGCCCTTCTCGAGCCTGCTGGCCGCCCTCTCACGCATCGCGGACCTTCTCCCTTCCCAGCCAGTGCGCCGCCACGATCAACGCGAGACAGACGAGGCCGAGCAGCAGTGCCAGGCCGGCGGCATCCTCGGTGCGGTAGCTGCCCATCCGTGCCAGAAGAAGGTAGGGCAATGTCTGCACGGAATCACTGCCGAACAGGGCAATGACACCGAGATCGCCCAGCGACAGCGCCATGGCGAAAGCGAAGGCCGTGGCGAGCGGGCGCCGCAGCGACGGCCAGTCGACCAGCATCAGCCGGTTCCAGCCCGCAATGCCGAGCTGTGCGCAGAGCCGTTCGTGACGCTCGCTCGCCGCATCATAGGCGGGACGCACGGCGCGCAGGGCGAATGGCATCGCCATCACCGCGTTGACGGTGACGACCATGACCGGGGCGATGGCAAAGACATCGCCGGCATGGCGCAGCAACAGGAACCAGCCGGCGCCGACGACGATCGGCGGCACGACAAGGACAAAGCCGGCGCCTGTATCGGCAGCGTGTTCGAGCAGTGTCTTTGCGCCGGCACGGCGGTTCAGCGCCAGTGCCCGCCGCGCCATGGTCAGCGCCAGCGACAGCATCACCGAGAGCAGTGCCGACAGGAAGGCCAGCACCACGCTGGTCAGCGTTGCCTGCCGGACAGTGGCCTCACCGGCCAACCGGCCGAGATCCGCACCCAACCCGGCCATCACGGTTGCCGCCATCGGCCCAACGACGAACAGCAGCGCCAGGATGATGAGTAGCGCGTTCAACCAGGTCTCGCTCCGATGGACTGAGAGATACCGACGTTGCGCGACCGGCAAATTGGTGTCGCCGACCACATTGGCGCCCAGGCGCGTCAGGGCCAGCACAACGATAAAGGTCAGGGCAATCTGCAACAGCGTCAGTGTAACGGCCCGCGCGGGATCGAAATCAAAGCGCAGCGCCTGGTAGATGCCGACCTCCAGCGTCGTCGCGGCCGGCCCGCCGCCGAGCGTCAGCACGATCGTGAAGGATGTGATGCAGAGCATGAACACAAGCCCGGCGACGCCGGGCAATGCGGCGCGCAGCGTTGGCCATTCGATCAGCCGGAACGCCGGCCGCGCCGCCATGCCGAGTTGGCTCGCCAACCGCCATTGGTCGGCCGGTATGGTCTGCAGCGCCTCGAGGAACAGCCGCGTCGCCAGCGGCAGGTTGAAGAAGACATGGGCGACGAGGATGCCGGACAGGCCATAGATACCCGGCCAGCTTCCGCCGCCGATCAGGGCAAGCACGCCGGCGAAATAGCCGGCACGGCCATAAAGCGCCAGAATGCCGAGCGCTGCGACAATAGCCGGCAGCGCCAACGGCACGGCGAAGATCTGCAGGATGAAGGCGCGGCCGAAGAAACGTGGATGTCGCGACAGAGCCCGCGCCACGAACAGCGCCGGGATGGCCGAAAGCAGCGTCGAGAGCGCCGCTTGCCAGAGCGTGAAGCGAATGACGCGAAGCAGATAGGGATCGAAGGCTGCCCAGGCGCCCGAGAAATCGTGGGCGCCCTCGAAAAGCAGGCCGGCAAACGCGCCGCCGATCAGCAGCGCGATCGCGGCAAGCGCGACAATGCCGGCGCTGACGCGGGGATCGGCTGGATGGCGCGTACGCATCTCGCGCTATCCAACCCTGCGACGGGTATTGATCGAGGGGAATATCTGGCGAAGGCCCAGCCCACCCCCCTCTGTCCTACCGGACATCTCCCCCTCAAGGGGGGAGATTGCGCACTCAGCCGCCTTCGCTATTCTCAAGAGTGGCAGGACTAAGAGAGGCGATAAAGCTGCCGATATCCCCCCCTGAGGGGGAGATGGCCGGCAGGCCAGAGGGGGGCGGCTTGGCGCAAACATGCGACGCGGCTCGCGCCCTACTTGCTCATCACCGCAAGCCATTCATCGACCCAGGCCTTGCGATTGGCAGCGACCTCTTGCGGGCTGAACAGCAAGGTCTTGGTCGGCTTGACCAGTTTATCAAAGGCCGGATTGAGCGGCTTGTCGGTCTTGCCGGCCGGGAACATCCAGTTGGTCTCGGGAATGGCATCCTGGAATTTAGGCCCGGTCATGAAGGCCATAAACTTGGCCGCCAGCGGATTCTTGGCTCCCGTCGTGGTGATACCCGCCACCTCGATCTGCAGATACTCGCCCTCCTCGAAGGAGGCCGCCTGGTAGCGCCCGGTGTTCTCGGCGATCATGTGATAGGCCGGCGACGTCGTGTAGGACAGCACCATCGGCGCCTCGCCCTTGGTGAACAGCCCATAGGCCTCGCTCCAGCCCGGCGTCACGGTCAGCACCTTCGGCTTGAGCTTGGCCCAGGCCTCCGGCGCCTTGTCGCCATAAACCGACTTGACCCACAGAAGCAGGCCGAGGCCCGGCGTCGAGGTGCGTGGATCCTGGATGACGATCTTGTCGTCGGCACTGCCTTCGACCAGCTCTTTCAGGCTTTTCGGCGGGTTCTTCAGCTTCTCGGTGTCGTAGACGACAGCGAAATAGCCGTAGTCAAAGGGGACAAAAGTATCGTCGCTCCAGCCACCCGGCACGTTGACATCAGTTACGCCGCCATGCGGCGCGAACAAGCCTGAGGCCTTGGCATCGGCGGTGAGATTGGTGTCGAGGCCAAGCACGATATCGGCCTTGGTCGATGCGCCTTCCAATCTGACGCGGTTGAGCAACGCGACGCCGTCGGCGACCGAGACGAACTCGACATCGCAGCCGCATTCGGCCTCGAACGCCTTCTTCACCACGGGACCCGGACCCCAGTCGGCGGTAAAACTCTCATAGGTGTAGACGGTGAGCTTGTCCTTGGCCAAGGCCGGTCCGGACAAGGCCACGACCGTTGCTGAAACAAGAGCGTATAAAAGCGTGCGCATCGGCGCCTCCTTCGTTCGAATTGAAAGGAATTGAGGCGTCGGACTGTCCGAAACGTCTAATCCCTCCGCCGGTACAAACCGGATCAGGTTCAGCGGGTTGGCGAGACTGCCTCTCAGCCGGTCCGCGAAGATCGCGTCCGGCACCCCGTTAGAGCGTTTCGACACATAGGCCGGGCCGATCCGCCACGCAAGTGGGAGTTTGCCGCCTTCCGTTTCCCGTGCCGGGCTGGTAAGGGCCACACGATATGAGCACATTCACCATCCTGCTTGGCGGCGATCTCATCCGCACGCCACGGCTCGACCGTCAGGTCGAAGGCTCCCGCGTCATCGCCGCCGACGCCGGCATCGGCCATGCACGGCTGCTCGGCCTTGTCCCGGAGCTGTGGGTGGGTGATTTTGATTCCGTGCCAGCCAAGCTGCCTGACGATCTCGCTTCCGTGCCTCGCCGGACCTTCCCGGCGGAAAAGGACCAGACCGATGGCGAACTGGCCATCGCCGCCGCACTCGAGCGCGGCGCGACCCGCCTGGTGCTAGCAGGTGCTTTCGGCGGCAAGCGAGCCGACCACGCTTTCCTGCATCTGGCGCTTGCCTTGCGCCTGGCCGAAGCAGGGACCGATGTGCTCCTGACCAGCGGCGCCCAGGAAGGCATTCCCCTGCTGCGCGGAACGGCCGGCTTCGACTATGCCGATGGCACGCTGTTTTCGGTGCTCGGCTTTTCCGAGCTTGCCGGGTTGACCGTCACCGGCGCCAAATGGCCGCTGAACCACGTCAAGGTGGCCTTCGGTTCGTCGCTGACCATTTCCAACGAGATCAAGGGCCGCCTCGAAATCGCGCTCGGCCATGGCCGCGCGATGCTGCTCGCTCATCCCTATCCCTTACCTGAAAGCTGACATGGCCCCGCCTCTTCTCAACCTCGACGGGATAAAACTGACCTTCGGCGGCACGCCGCTGCTCGACGGCGCCGCCTTGACGGCTTCGGCCGGCGACAAGATCGCACTGGTCGGCCGCAACGGGTCGGGCAAGTCGACCCTGCTGAAGATCGCCGCTGGCCTGATCGAGCCGCAGGACGGCGAGGTGTTCCGCCAGCCTTCGGCAACTGTCCGCTATTTGCCGCAGATGCCCGACATGGAGGGCTTTGCCACTGTCCGCGCCTATGTCGAGGCCGGGCTTGGCCCTGCCGACGATCCCTACCGCGCCAGCTATCTGATGGAGCATCTCGGACTGTCGGGTGAGGAACGTCCGAACGATCTGTCGGGCGGCGAGGCGAGGCGTGCTGCCCTTGCCCGCGTCATGGCGCCGGAGCCAGACATCCTGCTGCTCGATGAGCCGACCAATCATCTCGACCTCTCGGTCATCGAATGGCTGGAAGAAGAACTCATCCGCACCTCCTCGGCACTGATCGTCATCTCGCACGACCGCCGCTTTCTCGAACGTGTGTCGCGCGCCACCATCTGGCTCGATCGCGGCCAGACCCGCAGGCTGGACAAGGGCTTTGGCCATTTCGAGGAATGGCGCGACCTAGTCCTGGAGGAAGAAGAGCGCGAGCAGCATAAACTCGGCCGCCAGATCGTTCGCGAAGAGCATTGGCTGCGCTACGGCGTGACGGCGCGGCGCAAGCGAAACATGCGCCGGCTCGGCGAGTTGCAGACCATGCGCCAGCGTTTTCGCGGCCATCGCGGTGCCGAAGGGTCGGCGACCATGGTGGCGAGCGACGCCGCCGAGTCCGGCAAGCTGGTGATCGAGGCGAAGAACATCGAGAAGAGCTTTGGCGATCTAACCGTGGTCAAGGGGTTTTCGACCCGCATCCAGCGCGGCGATCGCGTCGGCCTGGTCGGGCCGAACGGCGCCGGCAAGACGACGCTCTTGAAGATGCTGACCGGCGAGATGAAGCCGGACGCCGGTTCGGTGCGGCTCGGCACCAATCTGGAGATCGCCACGCTCGACCAGAAGCGCGAGGCGGTCGACCCGCAGGAGACGCTGGCGCAATATCTCACCGACGGGCGCGGCGAGAACCTCGTCATCAATGGCGAGCAGCGCCACGTCGTCTCCTACATGAAGGATTTCCTGTTCAAGCCGGAGCAGGCACGCACCCCGGTGCGCGAATTGTCCGGCGGCGAGCGGGCACGGCTCTTGCTGGCGCGCGTGCTGGCGCGGCCGGCAAACCTTCTGGTGCTCGACGAGCCGACCAACGATCTCGATATGGAGACGCTGGAACTGCTGCAGGAACTGGTCGCTGGCTTTGCCGGCACCGTCATCCTGGTCAGCCACGACCGCGATTTCCTCGACCGCACCGTGACCAGCCTGATCGCACCGGATGGTGACGGCCACTGGATCGAATATGCCGGCGGCTACTCCGACATGCTGGCGCAGCGCGGCGGCACCAGGCTGGACGACCGCAAGGCGCGCGCGAAGGCCGAAAACGGCGAAGCGCCAGTGACGGCCAAGAGTGAAGCGGCCGCGCCAAAGGGGCCAGCGAAGAAACTGTCGTTCAAGCAGAAATTCGCGCTGGAATCGCTGCCCAAGAAAATCGAGGCTGTGACGGCTTCGATCTCAAGGCTGGAGAACAACATCGCCGATCCGGCCTATTACGAGCGCGACCCGGCCTCGTTCCAAAAGACGATCGCCGCCCTCGACAAGGAGCGCGCTACGCTGGCGGCGCTCGAGGAAGAATGGCTGGAGCTGGAGATGTTGCGCGAGGAAATGGAAGGGTGAAGGATTGCGTGGGGGCTTTTATGCGCCTAGATTATGCGCATAAAAGGAGGCCATCTTTATGCTTCAATCGACGTCAAAACCTCAGCGACAATCTGTGAATACGTCCATCGACTCTCGGTTGATCAGCGATGCGAAAGCTTTGGGCATCAATATCTCACGCGCCGCCGAAGAGGGCATTGCAAAAGCAATCTCGGCAGAAAAAACGCGCCGATGGCAGGAAGAAAATAAGGAAGCCATCGACAGCTCCAATGAGTATGTCAGACGCAACGGACTGCCACTGGCCAAACACCGGCCGTTCTGATGGCGCGTTATGATTTCTATAGGAATGCCGCGGGCGGCGGTTATCTTCTCGACGTGCAATCAGACCTTCTTGAAGGACTAAGCACCAGGATCATCATTCCGCTGATGCCGCCCAAGATAGCCCCGGTTCCTGGTCGCCGATTAAACCCGACCTTCACCATAAACGGCAAAGATCATGTGATGGTCACCCAGTTTATGTCAGCCTTCTCTGCCTCGGAATTGCCGGATCCAGAGGGAAGCCTTTCCAGGCACCACGACGACATCGTCGCCGCGCTCGACATGCTGTTCCAAGGCTTCTGAACTGCTCCTTCTCAGCCAGCCGTCTTGGCCTGCCAGGCCTTGATCGCCTCGTCGAACACCTTCTCGCCGGGAATGCCCTTTTCCATGGTCAGCAGTGCCCGCCGTCCGGTCTTGTAGACGACCGGTACGTCGATCCAGTCCTGGCCGCGAAGCAGGGTCATGTTGGCGTCTTCGTCGGCCTTGGTATCGTTGAGCGCGACGAGGAAGAAGCCGTCGGCGATCTTCGCCGGAATGCCGATCAACGGGCTGCCGGCATCCTGTTCCGAACCCTTCATGGCGACGCGCAGGATGTTGTCGACACCGCCGCCCTCGAAACCGTCGGGCGTCAGGAAGATCATCTCGATGATATGGCTGGCCGGCAGTGTCTGATCGGTGTTGCGGCGGATGGTCATGCGCAACTGGATGTCCTTGCCGGGAATGGTGGCCTCGGCACGGATCGCCGGCTCCGGCGGCAGGTCGCCACCGGGCGATTCCTGCACCAGCGACCAGACGATATTGCCGGGCTCGGCGGAGCCCTGGGCGGTGCTGGTGCGCTCCTCGTAGAAGATCGCCTTCTGGCCGACAGGCAGAGCGGTTTCCGCAGGCGCAGCTGCCGGTGCGGGCGGCGTGCCGGCAGCATCGGGCGGCGCTGCCGGGGCAGCTCCGTTGGCAGGCGGCGTTGCGGGGGCGGCACCTGTAGCGGGGGGCGCTGCCGCAA
>NZ_RZRK01000280.1:0-7194 GCF_003997835.1 Mesorhizobium sp. M7A.F.Ca.CA.004.12.1.1 | reverse complement strand
ACGTGACGCCGCGCTATTGCGAGGCCGACCCTTATGAGGGCGGCAAGCAGGCGGTGGCCGAATGCTGGCGCAATTTGACCGCCACCGGCGCTCTGCCGCTGGCCGCCACCGACAACCTCAATTTCGGCAACCCGGAACGGCCCGAGATCATGGGCCAGTTGGTCGGCGCGGTGAAGGGCATCGGCGACGCCTGCCGCGCGCTCGGCTTCCCGATCGTCTCCGGCAATGTCTCGCTCTACAACGAGACCAACGGCCAGGGCATCCTGCCAACCCCGACCATCGGCGGCGTCGGGCTGATCGCCGACTGGTCGAAGATGGTGCGGACCGGCTTTGCGGCCGAGGGCCAGATGATCTTGCTGGTCGGCGCACCCGCGTCCTGGGGAACGCATCTCGGGCAATCGGTCTATATGCGTGACGTACACGGCCGCACGGATGGCCCGCCGCCGCCGGTCGACCTCGAGCATGAGAAGCGCGTCGGTGACCATGTGCGCGCGCTCATCGCATCCGGCATCGTCACGGCGGCGCACGACGTTTCCGATGGCGGTGTCGCCGTTGCACTTGCCGAGATGGCGATGGCGTCCGGAATCGGCGCCGCCGTTCCCGGTCTTGTCGGCACCGACCCGATCCCGGTCTGGTTCGGCGAGGACCAGGGCCGTTATCTCCTGACGCTGTCGATCGATCCGCATGGTGACGAATGGGACGCCATTCGCAAGCAGCAGGGCGAACTCGGCATCTTCGCGCCGTGGATCGGCTCGACCGGGGGCAGCGCGCTGAAGCTTGGCGACGCCAGGGCAATCCCGGTCAGCGAACTCTCCGCGGCGCACGAAGGCTGGTTCCCCCGCTTCATGGACCAGGCCAGTTGACGAGAGCATGATCCCGAAAAGTGGGAACGGTTTTTCGGGAAACTCATGATCAATCACAGGAAACTGGCTGGTCGGGCGCTGATTGCAGTCGTCTTCTGGCCGTCGTTGTTCTTCTTCTGGTTCCTGGGACCGTTCGTCTTTTTCCTGCTGTCGACAACCTCGAGCGAGGTGTGCATGCGGCTGGAAACGCGCGCGGAGTTCCTTGCCGCGGCCAATGGCGCCATCCCCATGCTCATCGCGCAGAATCTCATCTACGCGGTCCCGATCATCTGCCTGGTTCTGTGGGACCGCCTGGCGCCGGATCCGGCACGGGCAAGGCATATCGTCACCTGCATCAAGCTTTTTGCCAGCGCGGTGGTCGTAGGCGCGTTGTGGGAGTACGGCTCGTCGCTCATCTGCGACGGTTATGGCCAAGGGTTCTTCTCACCGGCTTGGCAAATGACGAGCTATCTCCCCATTGTCGGCCTTGTGCTCAACGCGCCGCTCTATGTGCTGGCCTTTAGCCTTGGCCGTGCTTTCTCGACACGCGACGACGTTGCCGAGGATGAAGCAAGCCCACCGGCCTAGTCTTTCTCTGAAGCCGTCGGGCCGTCTTGCCGTTGGTGGGACAGAACGGCTTCAATCCGGACCGGAAAGGCTTTAGGCTCGCCCGACTCTCATCTTATGGCCTGACACCGGCCGCTCGAAACAGGATTTTGCCATGGCAATGGATGCCCACGACATCGAAAAACTGATCAAGGACGGCATTCCGGACGCCAAGGTGACGATCCGCGATCTCGCCGGCGACGGCGACCATTATGCGGCCGAGGTGGTGGCCGAGAGCTTTCGGGGGAAAAGCCGCGTGCAGCAGCACCAGATGGTCTATGACGCGCTGAAAGGGAATATGGGCGGCGTGCTGCACGCACTCGCCTTGCAGACCAGCGTTCCCGACTGACCTTAGCGCTTGGCCCAACACGGCTCATCCTTTGCGCCATTTCAGCCACGGCACGGCTAACGTCTTGTTTCGAGCAATCGTTGGGTTTATTTGAAGGGATATGTTTCGAGCCTGACTCCCACAGGCGGGAAAGGATATTCCATGAGCGGTATCAACGACTACATCGACAATGAAGTGAAGGGCAACGACGTCGTCCTTTTCATGAAGGGCACGCCCGGTTTCCCGCAATGCGGATTTTCCGGCCAGGTTGTCCAGATCCTCGACTATATCGGCGCCGACTACAAAGGCGTGAACGTCCTGGACTCGGCCGAACTGCGCCAGGGCATCAAGGAATACTCCAACTGGCCGACGATCCCGCAGCTCTACGTCAAGGGCGAATTCGTCGGCGGCTGCGATATCATCCGCGAGATGTTCCAGGCCGGTGAGTTGCAGACATTCCTCGTCGAGAAGGGCGTCAGCGTCAAAGGCGCCGCCTGATTTCTGTTTTGTGCATGCCCGAAAATCGACGTTGATTTTGGGCATCGAGCACCAGGCACCCGGGGCAGCCCCACCTCGGCAATTTTCATGTCCTGAACCCAGGACCAGGACGAGCCAATGCGCCGGCCCGCCGGCGCATTTTCGTTTGAAAGATCGGACTTGCCGTGGACCAGCCAAAACCAGCGCCGCAATCGGCAAGCAAACTGCCCATTCCGCGCTGGGAGTTCATCGCCCTGTGCGCGGCGCTGATGGCGCTGAACTCGCTGGCCATCGACATCATGCTGCCGGCGCTGCAGCAGATCGGCGCCACGCTCGGCGTCGAAAATGAAAACCACCGGCAGTACGTCATAACGGCCTACATTCTGGGCTTCGGCGGCGGACAGTTGTTCTTCGGGCCGATCTCGGATCGCTTCGGGCGTCGCGCACCACTGGTCGCCGGGCTGGTGATCTATGTCGCCGCGGCCGCGGCTGCCGCCATTGCGCCAAGCTTTGAGACACTTCTGCTGTGCCGGGCCGTGCAAGGCATTGGTGCGGCCGCCACCCGCGTCATCGCCGTATCGATCGTGCGCGATACGTTCGACGGCCGGCGCATGGCCGAGGTGATGTCGCTGATCTTCATGGTGTTCATGGCGATACCGGTCATTGCTCCCGGCATCGGCCAGTTCATCATGCTGTTTGCGACCTGGCATTGGATCTTCGTCACCATGGCCGTCGGTGCGCTCCTCGTCTCGGCCTGGTCGCTGCTGCGCCTTCCTGAAACGCTGCATCCCGAACATCGCCGGCCGTTGACACTCAACTCCATTGTCGGCGGGTTTCGCATCGTGCTCACCAACCGCATTGCGATCTGCTATGCCTTCGCCAGCACCTTCATCTTCGGCGCCATGTTCGGCTTCATCGCTTCGGCGCAGCAGATCTATGTCGACATCTTCCATGTCGGCGAGATGTTCCCGGTCATCTTCGCAGGCGTCGCGGGCGTGCTCGCCTTCTCCAACTTTCTGAATTCGCGCCTTGTCGGCCGCATCGGCATGCGCCGCCTGTCGCAGAGCGCGCTGCTGCTGTTCCTGGTCATCAGCCTTGCCTGGCTGATCGTTTCGCTGGAAATGAAGATGCCGCTCTGGCTGTTCATCACCTTCTTTGCCTGCGCCATGCTTCCGTTCGGTGCGCTGGGCGCGAACTTCAACGCGCTGGCCATGGAGCCGCTCGGGCAACTGGCCGGCACGGCGTCGTCGATCCTCGGTTTCATGCAGACGTTTCTCGGCGGCATTCTCGGCACGCTGATCGGCCAGGCCTTCAATGGCACGGTGACGCCGCTGGCCGCCGGCTTCTGCAGCGTGTCGATCGCGGCGCTGCTGATGATCTTCATCGCCGAGCGCGGCAAGATGTTCCAGCCGCAGAACGCGCCCGTTTCAGGGCACATCACCGACTTGCATTAGGATGCACCCTCAAGGGCTGCCGTGAACCGAGGGGCGAGCATACGCCCCGCGATTGCTTCACCCATGCTGTCCGAAAAGGGCAATGGCAGAGCATCATCGAGTGCCCTGAGAATGGATGCCACGAAGGCACGGCTGCGCTGGGCATCGGTTCCCAGATCGGCATATGTGGCGCGAGGCTTGCCGATCAGTGTGCCGTTGCGGCGAAGCGAGAACCGCAGGGTCAGGGACATGCCCGCGGTTCCGGGTGGCGGTTTCCAGCAGGCATAGATAGCGTCCGACATCTCCCTTATCGTATCGACAGGATCGGAACTGCGACAACTGCGCTCCTGCGATCTTGCTTCCTGGGAACTGGTAGACAGAGCGGCGGCAAGAGCCGCGGCGACAAATGCGAACCGGGGTTTCATTCGAGAGCCTCCGGATTTGCGTGAAATTGCACCGCTCCTTCGGCTAACGCAGGAATCGTTCCTATTGCGCCCAAAGCTCGCGACGCAATTCGTGCCAGCTTTCCTGGTCTGGCGCGACAAGCAGGCCGCCGCCGAGATGCGAGGGCAGATAGGTGCTGCCGTCGAAGCGCGCGGCATGGCCGCCGGCCTCGGCATGGATCAGCACGCCGGCCAGATGATCCCACGGCATCAGCTTGTTGTAGACCACGAAGTGGGCATGGCCGCTCGCCAGCAGGCGGTATTCGTGCGCGGCGCAGCGATAGGCGAATTGCGACAGGATCTTCGTCTGGTTGCGCGCCAGCCGCGACCGCTCCGGTTCGGGCATATATTGCCAGGAGACCGAGCCGGTCATTTCCGAGATCGGCGCGGGTGCCGCGACATGCACCTTCTCCAGGCTGCCATGCGCATGCCGGATATGGCTGCCGGCGCCCCTGGCGCCAATCAGCCAGTCCTTGCCGACGGGATCGTGGATGATGCCGGCAACCGTCTCGCCCTGGACCACGACCGCCAGCATGACGCCGAACAAAGGCACGCCGGAGGCGAAGTTGAAAGTGCCGTCGACCGGATCGATGACGAAGGCCAGATCGGCATCGCCCAAGCCATCGAGCAGTGCCGGATTGTCGGAACAGGCCTCCTCGCCGACGACCATCGCTGAGGGGTAGCGCTCAAGCAGCCTGGCGGTGATGAGCCGCTCGGCATTGACGTCGGCTTCGGTCACAAGGTCGGCGGCCGAGGTCTTCTGCCTGACATCGCCATCGCCCAGCCGGCGAAAGCGCGGCATGATCTCGGTCAGCGCCGCCTCGGCCAGAATGCCGGCCAGCCAATCGATCGCGGTGTCGTCAAATGTCATCGGAAATGTCTTGCCTTGTGGTGAGGGTGTCGTTGAGGGCAGCGAAGTCGAACAGCTTCCTGTCGAGCAGGTGCGATGGCCTGCTGTTCGACAGCGCGCGCAGCATCGTATCCTTGCGGCCGGGCATACGCTTTTCCAGGTCCTCGAGCATCGCCTTCATGGCATTCCGCTGAAGACCTTCCTGGCTGCCGCAGAGATCGCAGGGAATGATCGGGAAATGCATGGCGGCGGCGAATCTTTCCAGATCGGCCTCGGCGCAGTAGCTCAATGGCCGCAGCACCATGACGTCGCCGTCGTCGTTGAGCAGTTTTGGCGGCATGGCGGCGAGACGGCCGCCATGGAAGAGGTTCATGAAGAAGGTTTCGAGAATATCCTCACGATGGTGGCCGAGCACCAGCGCCGAGCACCCCTCCTCGCGCGCAATGCGGTAGAGATGGCCGCGCCTTAGGCGCGAGCAGAGCGAGCAATAGGTGCTGCCCGCCGGCAGCTTGTCGGTGACGAGGGAATAGGTGTCCTGATACTCGATCCGGTGCGCAATGCCGTGACTGTCGAGATAGTCCGGCAGGATATGTTTGGGGAAATTCGGCTGGCCCTGGTCGAGATTGCAGGCCAGAAGATCGACCGGCAAGAGCCCGCGCCATTTGAGGTCGAGCAGCACCGCGAGCAGGCCGTAGGAATCCTTGCCGCCCGAGAGCGCGACGAGCCAGCGCTGGCCGGGCTTGACCATCGAGAAATCCTCGATCGCCTGCCGGGTCAGCCGCAGCAGCCGCTTGCGCAATTTGTTGAATTCGACCGAGGACGGCACGTCGGCGAACAGCGGATGGAAGTCGCCTTCGCTGTCGGCGATCGGTTCGATGTCTGGAAGCATGTTCATGGCATGTCGCTTTCAGTGGCCAGAGCGCCGGGTTAGCGGACATGACCGACAAAGAAAAGGCCGCCTCGACGGGCGGCCTTTGCTTGGTGTCGCAGAACGCGCTCGTTTTAGCGCGAGTAGAATTCGACGACCAGGTTCGGTTCCATCTGCACGGCAAACGGAACGTCCGCCAGGCCAGGGATGCGCGAGAAGGTCGCGACCATCTTGTTGTGATCGGCTTCGATGTAGTCCGGCACGTCGCGCTCGGCGAGACCGACCGCTTCCAGAACGATGACCAGCTGCTTGGACTTTTCGCGCACTTCGACGACATCGCCCGGCTTGCAGCGATACGAGCCGATGTTGACGCGCTTGCCGTTGACGTTGACATGGCCGTGGTTGACGAACTGACGGGCGGCGAAAATAGTCGGCACGAACTTGGCGCGGTAGACGACCGCGTCGAGACGCGATTCGAGCAGGCCGATCAGGTTCTCCGAGGTGTCGCCCTTGCGGCGGTCAGCCTCTTCATAAACCTTGCGGAACTGCTTTTCCGAAACGTCGCCATAGTGACCCTTCAGCTTCTGCTTGGCGCGCAGCTGCAGGCCGAAATCGGAAAGCTTGCCCTTGCGGCGCTGGCCATGCTGGCCGGGACCGTATTCACGCTTGTTGACCGGGGACTTCGGGCGGCCCCAGATGTTTTCGCCGAGACGGCGGTCGATCTTGTACTTCGCGGATTCGCGCTTGCTCATCGCATTCCCTTTTCAAAACAATACACCCGGAACCTCATGGTCCGGGTGAAGGAAACGCGCCCTCCTCTGGCCTCCGTTTTCGAGACCTGACAGGGTTTTCCCACGCAACGCGGCGGAAAACCCACGGGACACGTCAGTTCAAACAAGATAGTAGAATTGGATTTCCACGCATCTTGCGCACATAAAGAAAACCACCGGGCATTGCGGCCCGGTGTTGGCGCGCTGATTAAACGGAGATTTAACCGGTGTCAAGCTTGTGGCTGGCGTAGGCCATGGCGACGATATAGCGTCTCTGGGTTGAGTACAGTGCCGGATGTGGCGGGAGGTTGCGCCAGCGGCATCAGGAAGGGACCGGAGCAGAGGAGCTACAATCGCATGAAGAAATTCTTCCTTACCCTGACGGGAGCCGCTGTGTTGGCGGGATCCATGGCGGTCCTGACACCGGAGCCGGCGGAGGCCAGGCATTGGCACGGACACCGGCATCACCAGGCTTGTCGCATCGTGATCAAGAAGAAGGTTATCTGGCGGCACGGCCACAAGAAGGTCATACGCTACAAGATCAAGCGCTGCAGCGGGCGCTGGTAGGCTCCTATCC
>NZ_RZRK01000027.1:0-16718 GCF_003997835.1 Mesorhizobium sp. M7A.F.Ca.CA.004.12.1.1 | reverse complement strand
CCGTCAGGCTGGAAAGCCCCATGGCGATGAAGGGCAGCACGAAGAACAGCAGCGTCCAGCCGAGCGCCGGCGTGACCAGCGCCCAGGGCAGGGCAGAGCCCGCCCGGGGCAGGGCCGCCCGGGGCAGAGCAGAGCCCGCCCGGGGCAGGGCACGTCCGTTGTTTGCCGAGCTGCTCATGAGCGCTATCGGCTCATTTCGCCTGCAGCATTTCGGTCCACATATCCTGCATCTTCTTGTCGAGATCGGCGTTCGGCGCCGGATAGGCCTGGGCGCGCGCCAGGAAGCCCGGCTGCTCGTCGAAGCGCAAAACCTTCTTCTGGTCGTCGGTGAGTGCGGCCTTGGTGTTGGCCGGCATGCCCCAATAGCAGGAGGAGGTGGCAAGGCGCGCCTGGCCTTCCGGGCTCATAATGTACTGGATAAACTTCAGCGCCATGTCCTTGTTCTTGGAATCCTTGAACATGGCCAGCGACTGCGACCAGAGAATCGCACCCTCCTTGGGGACCGAGAAGTCCAGCGCCGGGTTTTCCTTGGCCAGGCCCGCCGTCACCCATTCGCCGCCGCCGACCAATATGTCGACCTCGCCGGTCGCAAGCGCCGTCTGGCTGGCGGTCACTTCGCCGACCAGCTTGGCATTGGCCTTCATCTTCAAGAGCTCGTCCTTGAGGGCGGGCAGGTCGGCTTCGGTGAGATCGGCCGTCTTCTTGCCGATCGCCAGTGCGGCCATGCCGATGACCGGCAGGTAGTAGTCGTAGATGGCGACCTTGCCCTTGTACTTGTCGCCGGTGAGTGCTGCCATCGACTGCATGTCGGCTGGATCGACCTTGGTCTTGTTGTAGCCGATCGTGTTGTAGCCGAACTTTTCGGTGATGCCGTAGCGCTTGCCGCCGACCACGGTGGAGCCGTCCATCTTCACCTGCGGAAACAGATCGGCCAGCGGCAGCTTGTCTTCCGGCAATGGCTCGAACAGTCCCTTCTCGACGCCGCGCGGCACGTCGATGCTGTCGATCACCATCACATCCCAGTCGCCGGGCTGCGACTGCTCGACGATGGCGAGGCCGGCGCCGGTGCCCTCGAATTCCTTGACGTTGACCTTGACGCCATTGGCCTCCTCGAAAGGCTGCAGCAAGGCCGGATCGGCATGATCGCACCAGATCAGCGCGTTGAGATCGGCGGCCTGCGCGCCCGTCGAAAGCAGCAGCGCCGCGGCGGCGGCAGCTGTGCGCAAACGGGTCTTCAGGATGGAAAGCGGATTGCTGGCTGTGTGTGACATCGAGTGTTCTCCCTTGCCTTTGTGGCTTCTTGCAAAAAATTGAACCAATTCTAAAATTGAGTCAATTCTGTTTTTGTGGCAAGAGGCTGGGAATGAGCGGATTGCGGGCTAGGCAAAAGGCGGACCGGCACCGGCGTATCATCGAGGCGGCGGCCGAACTGTTTCGCGAGGCCGGCTACGAAGGCGCCAAGATCGAGGCGATCGCCGCGCAGGCCGAGGTCTCTGTCGGGACGATCTACAACTACTACGAGAACAAGGGCGACATCCTCGGCGCCATCGTCTCGCTGGAGGTCAACGAGGTGCTGAATGCCGGGCAAGGCGTCGTCGCCAGGCCGCCGGCCAATGTCGGCGACGCGCTGGACACGCTGGTCGGCATCTATATCGAGCACTCGCTGCACTATCTCAGCAAGGAGATGTGGCGGCAGGCGATGGCAATCTCGACGCAACTGCCCGACAGCCCGTTCGGCCAGGCCTACACCGCGCTCGACCGCGCCCTGACCGAACAGATCCGCGCCCTGATCGCCCGGCTGCAGGAGATTGGCCTGGTGCGCCAGGACATAGACGGTGCAGCGCTCGGCGAACTGATCTTCAACAACATGAACATGATGTTCATCGAATTCGTGAAGCGTGACGCGGCCAAGATACCGGAACTGCGCGCGGCGATACGGAGGCAGAATAGGATATTGGTGGCGGCGATTGGGGTGTGAGACGTCAGGAGCAGGCAGGAGAAAGCGTCGCTTCCGCATAAGACCTGGTTTCAGACGCGGGTCGCCTCTTGAGTTGAGTTTGAAATCTGGTACAACCTATAAGGGCATAAATAGAGGGAGGGGTAAATGGGGACGTTTTCAGTCTGGCATTGGGCGATCTTGCTGCTGTTGATCGGCGTGCCTGTTTTCCTTGCCGTTCGATCAGCCGCGAAGCCGTCACAGAATCCTGAGGCTCTTGTGGGCTTCGGCGGCTGGCTGATGCTGCTGGCTATCGGTCAGGCAGTGTCACCATTGCGGACGCTTGCCGACTTCGCCAATTCGGCCGACGGCTACCAGCAACTCATGACCCTCTCGAATGGGCCGCTGGCGGTGTATGGCGAGGTTGCCCTCAATCTGGCGTTTCTGGCGCTTCAGCTGGTTGTGCTCGTTTCGATGCTGCGGCGTAGCCGCCGCTTTCCGCAATTGTTTCTGCTCCAGTGGCTGGCGATTCCCGTCGTGTTTATCCTGGACACGATCTGGGTTGCGTCAGTTCTGGGCGTTCCGGTGAGCCTGGTGCTCGCAGGCGATGCGCTGGTGGCCCCCATAGTCTCGTTTGTGGTGACAGGGCTCTGGGTCGCCTACGTCTACAAGTCTGTCAGGGTGCGGAACACGTTCACCAGGATTGGGGCATCCGCCCAGGTTGCGAGCGCGTCATAGAAGGCAGCCCAATTTGGGATATTTTGGAGCGTCGGGGCTCGACGAACTGACCTTCAATGACATGATGTTCATCGAGTTCGTGAAGCGCGACGCGGCGAAGATACCCGGAGCTGCGCGCGGCGATCCGCAGGCAGAACCGGATTTTGGCGGCGGCGATCAGGGTTTGACCTCGTGCACCACTATGTCGTCATCGAAGCTGGAACGGCCAAATCCCGAGCCGAATGACCGCAACTGTCGTCCGTGACGGCTGCGAGCTTTTGGAAGGTCTTCATTTCGGCTTCATTTATAGGTGCTGCCCGCGCTTTCGCCTGGAGATCAGCCAGGCGCGCCACGAGGGCTTGCGACGTCTCGACTTCAGGGCTCATCATTTTCGTTTGTCCGATTCAGTGGCGATTTGACGAGCACACCCCGCCGCCATCCCTGCCGGCGGGCGTGGCCGGTTCGAAGTTTCAGTCGTAGACTTTCACAATCTTGCGTGTGCTCGGGTCCACCAGAACCGTTCGGTTGTCGACCACAGTATAGCGGTATTTGACGTTGGGGACCTCGTGGAGCTCGACCGTGTCTGGCAGAGCCGTGCCGACGTTCAGCTCCACCCCCGGAAGCTTCACAGAAGCCAAGGGTTGCTTCTTCACGTATTCGCGCACGACGGTGTCCTGTTCCTGTGTGATAACCACATCCTGTGCCGCAACCGCGCCGACGCTGGCCAGCAGCAAGAGCGCCGCAGCGGCGCTGGTTAGGTGCATCCCCATTGTTTTCCTCCTCTTTTAATGTGGCGGCAGCACGATCGGCTGCGCGCGAACTACCCGAACACGTCGCCAGGCCAAACGTTCCTCATACGGGCTTCTGTCGGAATCTCCGCAGGACCAAAGTCTGATTGGGAAACGCAATGGTCTTACCCGCTGGGAGTAGGCGGAACGGCTTAGGCCTGAAGGTTGTTGTCTCTGCAAACGCGGAGAGAAACAGTGGAAAAAAGTGTCGGTCAGGCGCGATGGTTGCTCGCACCGATTTTGGCAACAGCCATCACTTTCCTGGTGATGGGGATAGTCCTTGGCTGACATGACGTGGATCGGCGCGGCTACGTCCCTTCCTGCGCTGATAGGACCCGTGAGCCGCTTTCGGCGGCTGGCGGGTCCTGTATTTCACCGTGCGCTGGGCTGCTCATTCGGCAGCGAGCGCTTTCTAGCTCATGCACCTTGGGAGGTTTATTATGGATCGGCGATCCTTCTTGACCGCAATGTTTGGTGTTGCCGGGGCAGCGGCCCTTGCAAGCGCTGTCCGCCCAATCGAGGCAATGGCGGGTGTTCCAGGAGCCGGACACGGCATCCTCGACGAACTTGAGACGCCACAAACAGAGGCCTTTGACGAAGATTCACAGGCAGAAGTGCAGCAGGTCTACCATCGGGACTGGCACCACCGTCCTCACCGCCGCCGCCGGCGAGGCTGGAGACGGGTTTGCCGCAGTTACTGGCGGCATGGTCGCCGTCGCGTCCGGTGCTACCGCCGGCGTGGTCCTTCGGTCGTCCTTCGATTTTAACTAGTTTTCCGCCTTGGCCCGTTCCGGCTCACGCGCCGAGAACGGGCCGGTTGGGATCTTTTTGGTGAACGGTAACAATGACATTGGTCCAGAGATTGAATGCGAGTGGCAGCGCAAACCAACCGGGAAATGACAACGACCATGCCGCGGGGTTTGCGGACGCCGTCTCGTTGCCGGACGAGGAAAACATTGCCGACCTTGTCAGGCGAACGGAGCGCATGGCCATTTTGGTGGTTCTAGGAATGGGCGGCTGGTTGATGTTAGTGCCCGCTATTTACCTTGTACTGACCCACGGGATATGAACGACTTTCGGTGTCGCGGTAGCTGACTGCAGCATGTCAGCGGAAGCTAACGCAACATCCATGCGCGTCCAAAGTTGGATTGCGGGAGCATCGCATCGCGGCTTCCGCACCCCGTTTCCTGTATCGGCAATATGGGGACGGGCTGTTTTGCTGGCGCGAGGCACAAGTGTCTGGAACCACCTATTATAGTGGTCCACGTCCGGCATGCTGGGAAGGCGCTCTCATCCAACCAGCCGCGCATACTCGGCCTCCGGTTTGCCGTAGGTGCCGTTTGCGCAAGCCGCAAGGCCGCTGCGGTCCCTGATATGCACTTCGCCTCGTCGAGAATAGATGAAACCGCGCCCTTCCAGCACTTGCAGTCCAACGGTAACCCCTGGGCGTCTTGCTCCAAGCATGACGGCGAGAAACTCGTGGGTGATCGCAAGGCGTTCGCCGTGGACCCGATCGTCACACATTAGAAGCCAGCGCGCCAACCGCTCTTCAAGGTTTGATTTTGCGTTGATCAGGGCCGTATAGCTGGTCTGGATGTGGAAGTAGTGGACATAGCGCAACAGGAACAGGCGCAACGTTGGGCTGTTCGCAAGAGCCTCCTTGAAGGGCTCGGCTCCGATCCTGAAAGCGCTGCCGGGCGACTGAATGTAACATTGATGCGCCGCATAGTCAGCGCCCATCACGAGCGCGGCACCGGTCATTCCCTCAAAGCCGACAAGACCTACCTCGGCCTCCTTACCTGAAGCCGCCGCGACCACAGAGGCAATGCCGTCTTCCAGGAAGTAAACCGTCTCGATCTCCGAATCGGCTTTCTCCAAGGTCATTTTCAGCTCGAGGTCACACAGTTCAAGGTGTGGCTGCAATAGCCCCAGGTCACCAGGGTTAAGCCGACGCAACAATTGGTTTTTATAGGAAGCGTTCTCTGGATTGGTCATAGCTCAATCCCGCTTGGGGCAAGAGCTTTCCAATCTCCCTGCCGTCTGCGCCCGTAAACACGTGCAGACGATTTGGAGAAGATACGCCCTCTGGCGCGCGATTGACAGTGAAATGCGACCTGATGCACGGCGTCCCCCCAGCCGCCGAATTACAAAACAGGGGTGTACAAAGTTAAAGGGTTGGAATCGTACAGAACTCTGCTTCGTACGAATCCGACAATTTCGTGATCGCGGCCAACGCCGGCATGATGTGCATGGTTATCGATGTCGAGGTAGAGCGACGAGAAGGCGACTGGCAGGACCGACTGGCAAGGCGAAGGCTGTGCTCCATAACGGGTCAAACAATTTGGCATCTAAATTGCTTTGACGGGTATGGGGTGGGCGAGAGCCCGTCGCTTCGCAAATGGAGCGGCGGGTCTACTCTACCTGCGACTGTCGAATGGCCACAGCAGCAGGATGTACCCGCTTTTCAGCAGAAGCTAACGGAACATCCGTGCGCGTCCAAAGTTGGATTGCAGGAAGCACCGCATGCCGGCTTCCGCAGCCCGTTTCGTGTCACCGGCAATGTGGGCGGAACGGGCTGTTTTGCGTCGGTACGCGATTTATCCAAGCGGTGACTACTTGTGGGTAATCCAGTCCAACAAGCCTGCGTCAACCTGCTCGCACCCGACATATTCGCGGACCAAGCTTTCAGCCAGGTGGCGCCATTCACACGCGGGAACGCTTGTTTCCCTTACCAGGTTTCGAAATGCAGAGCGGAGAATGTCGGCATCGAAGGCCGAGACGGCAACAGGATCTGGATCCGGATCTTCCCAACCTCGGGCCAGGTCATCGCGGTGACGTTGGCGAAGGCCCTTGAGCAGTTCGCGCGAGGCCTCGATTGCGCGTCGGGAGTGGTCCATACCGCGGCGAAATGAAGGCGGTTCCGGCCAGGGAATGGTGCCGCAACCGAAAGCTGGTTTCTATAGCCGCGCGTGCGATTTCTATATGCGTTTCAACCATCGCGGCCTCCCTTCCTGCGAAGGGATTTATTTACTCTCTTTTCGCGCGTGACCCAAGAAGGATTCAACGTACGGTTTGATACGCAAGGGCGGCGTGCAGAGGGCTGCGGATCGTGGCCGTCTCTAACGAGCATTCGGGCGTGAGCAAGCTGTTCGAGCAAGACCAGCATTTGCTGCTCGCTCATAGGCAAGGTCGGCACGCAAGATTCTCGCCAATACAATCTCGTCAAGCGCGCTGACCGCAGTTTTGAATCAGGGTCTAATGTGGCGGAAATACAACGGCACATATCGGCGCGCTCTGCTACGAGAGGGTGGGTTACAGGGGATCACCTATGAAGAAGCTGCTTCTTGGTTTGTCGTTGTCTCTGCTGGCTTCGTCGGCGTTCGCTGCCGATGCCATGGTCGAAGAAGTCGCCCCGGTTTTTAGCTGGACAGGTGGGTATATCGGTCTTCAGGCAGGCTACGCTCGGGGTGAGGGGAATATACGGCAGGCCAGCGGCCCGGGCTTCATTGAGACAGATCCTGACGGGTTCCTTGGAGGTGTCTACGCCGGTTACAACTACCAGATGCCGAACAATATCGTCATTGGTGCGGAACTGGACGTCGTATATGCGAATGTTGATGACAGCGGCCAAATATTCGCCGCTCCCGGTCTCCCATTTCCGGGCGGCATCGGGACCGAGGAACTTAAGTGGAGTGGGGCGGCAAGACTTCGATTGGGATATGCCGTTGATCGCTTGCTTCCCTATGTCGCGGGTGGCGTTGCATTTGGCGACATCGACACAAGCAGTAATACCGTCTCAGGTTCTTTCGGAGACACATTTACTGGATGGACGATAGGCGCGGGCTTGGACTACGCCATGACCGACAATCTTCTGCTGCGCGCCGAGTATCGCTATACTGATTTCGGCACTGAATCATTGCCGACTGGTAATGTCGATCTGAAGATCAATGAGGTTCGCTTCGGCATCGCCTACAAATTCTAGTCCACTGGAGCCCATAGAGAGAGCCTGCCGCCAAACCGCGACGGGCTTTTTTCTTTGCGCGACAACAGAGAAATATCTCGGCAATGCGTCGTCGCATCCCTGGGACGGCGTCTCCCGCCTGGTTCCTGTCTTAGTGGTGGCTTTGGGCGTGACCGCTTTACATGCCTTGAGGAAAGTAGGAATATTATCCTCGGGTGGGGCGACTCTTAAAAGGTGTCGCAATGGCTCGGTCAAAACCTTCAAAGCGATTATCGCTGGCTGAAATCGAGCGCTTTCTCGTGGCGGCGGAAGCGCTGCACCTGAGCATCATCAAGCCGTTCATATCGCCGCATTGCGACCACTACAGACAGACGCGCGTCTTGCATGAGGTGCTGTTAAGGGCGGTGCGGGAAGTCACCGGGAAGGATGCTACGTTCATCCGGTGGAATTTGACCGGGCCAGCACAACAAGGGCCGGAGCGCCCGGCAGAAGAGCCCCCATAGCATTGTCCGGGACGGACGAGGGGCCTGAGCCGCGAACTATTTGCGATCCAGGCCCCTGGCCGTCGGGTTCGTGGCGACATTGCGCCCGCGGAATGCCATTCACAAGCTGGACCTTGGTCTTGCCATTCCTGTGGAGAGCGTCAACCTCAGAAGCTGAACAGTTGGAACTCCATCGCGATCCGACGCGGAAATCGTGCGTCTGAAGCGGGTGTTCGAGCGTGCATCCGCCGCCGCAACATTCAAGCGACTTCTTGCCGAAGAAGGAGAAGTCGTATTCGCCTCGCAAGAACACGTGTGTGTGAGAGCGACGTCGATGCCTGCTCCAACAATACCATCGACCAAAGTTGCATCCCGCTCGGCGTTTCCACCTGGATAGAACGTCTTCAGCTTTGCGGCGGTTACACCACCGTGACAAACGGCATGTTGCTGGTGCCCCCGGACGGCGCTAAATGCCAAATCCCACTGAGGCGTTCCACCCGAACTAACCGTTAAAAATCAAGGGGGTAGAAGGGGCTCTTCCCCCGAAGCGGTTAAGCTCGGTGTACCTCTTTGTGCCCGAGCGGTGTACCTTCTGTCAAGGCAGATACAAACTCCGCGTTGGCCATCTTTCTGGTAGTCTGTCGCATGGACGATACCGAAGCACTGCCCCCCAAGATGCAACTCAATATCGACTTCAACAAGCTGAAGGCGGTGGCCGAAGTCGGAGTGCGGAGGGCGTCTGTTTTCATGGGGGTCGGTACGAACGCTATAGCGGTAGATCCTCCTATCTCGCATATCCTCTCTGACAACGTGCAGTTCCATTTCGTCCCACCAGACCCATCAGATGAAATGAAGCGACACTACCTTGAGGAGTTCGAAAGCTGGACCATCGGCAACTGTCTAAGGGATTTGGCAGACAGTTTTTCTATGTTCCTGACGGAGGCATTTTTCATACACCTCCTCCTTCAAACGATGACCTATTCCGAAAGCGAAGACCTGAAGGCGAAACGGAAGTTCGAGAAGCTCAACGTAGGCGCGCAGTACAGTTGGCTAGCGCTGGACCTGCAACTCAGGCCTGATCTTGGGGAAATGTTCGAGACCTTTCGGCTCGCTCGAAACTGCCTCTCACATCGGATGGGCAATGTGACTTTGGAGGATGCTCCAAGCGGCGAACTTCGCATTCGGTGGTGCTTGTTTGGCGCTTCTGTAGTTGGCGAGGACGGTCAGAGCGTCTTGATGGACAACGCCACGATAGGGACGGATCAGTCGTTCGTGGCGCGAGGTGGGCCGATTATGCTCGGGATGCACTGGAAAGAGCGTGCATTTCCGGTCGGCACCGCCATACGCCTGTCCAGACATGATCTCAGCGAAATGTGTATGGGCGTCACCTTGGTCGCAGAACACGTCGTGCAGAAGCTCATTGAGTACACCAGAGCGAAAGGGGTCCCGGTGAACGTGCTGGACCCCATTGACCGCGCGGAAGAACCGTTCGCCGAAGGCTCGGAGCCCGCTTAAGGGCCAGGAAAGGCTAGCGTGCGCTGGGGGCGGTGGGGCAGGACGCCACAATCTTCATGCTGTATACAAAAGGCCCCCGCTGTGTCCTCTACTGGTCTGCTCGCTCACGAGCTTGCCGCGCGATCTCCGCCCAAGCGCGCTTCGCCCTTATCAGTCGCGCCAGAATGGCGACCGTGGCGGAGCGCCATCCCTTAATCAGCCCATAAATCAGAGCCACTATGCCCACCAAACTAGACGAACGGCGGCGTACGCAGCGGCCGGAACATTTTGTCCTTCTCTAAGGCGGCGGCCCACCGTGAGCATCAACCCGTCTAGGGCATACATCGGAGACAGGAAAGTCTCAATGCGCTTCGTTCAGGTCAAGGCTGGGCAGTAGAATACCGGTCCCAAAGCACCCACCCCCGACACACCTCTTGGGGCGATGCATCGGGGGCAGGGGACGCGTTAGTCAGTGAAGGCTGTGCCGGCTTTCCGGGCGGCTGCTATGGCTTGGGCATGCCCATGGAAGACGTGCCATTCGCCCTTAGCTGCAGCCTTGCGTAGTGCCGGGTAGTCGGCGTCGTCGACATGCTCAAAGTAGGTGTCAAGGGTCAGCCCATGCTGCCTAAGCACGTTGCGCTCCAGATGCTGCTCGAATGCAGCCACGACCACAGCCGCTTCAACCTCCTCGATCCCAAAGGCTTCCCCAGTCGGGATTTCTCCAGTCTCCACGAAGGCGTCAACAATGAACTGCTGTTGGGGTTCGCTGTGAGTGTCCCTGAAGCGGTCAAGGCTCTGGTCGGCCATGCGCACAAACTCGGCATACTGCTTCTCTTCCTTCTGGTCGGCTGTCAGTTCATCGTCGTCGGTCTGGTCGCCCACGGTGGGCAACTCAGGGGCCGAAGCCCCGTCGTCACTCTCGGCCCCCGTGGTTACCTGAAAGAATAGCCGTAGGGGACCAGAGCTGCGTTCACAGCCGCGACGTAGTCGCCCTGGCTGATCTCCCCACGTGCCGCCATGTCCTTGGCCTGCTGGGGTCCCAACTGGATGCCACCAACGGTCACCGCAAGCTGATCCACAAGGACCTGCGGCGCTGAGCCATTCATGGGCTTAGCCGCTGCTACCTGAGCCTTCTGGCTCTCGTTCAGCGCCTGCCCGGTGTTGATGCCAAGGCGCTTAGCCTGAAGCTGTTGATTTGCCCGAAGGCCTGCTTCCGTTTGCGCCGCGATCTGCTCTTGAAAGGCGGCTTCCTTACGATCCTTCTCGGCCTGCTCATGGTCGCGCCGCATCTGGTCCACGCGGTCTTCAAGGCCCTGTCGGTCCCGTGCTTCCTGCCCGCGAATGTCGATCTGGTTGCTGTTGATCTGGAGCCCGGAGGCCTTGCTGAAATCGTTCATAGTGTTCGTTCCTTCTGGTCGTGATGGATCGCCCCGGCGCGTCATTGCTCCGGGTGCGGTATGTCGGTCTTGTGGTGGCTGGGTCAGCGCCTTAGGGTGAACCCAAAGGTCATCGTCTGTAGGCCTTCTGGACGCGCGCTAAGGCCGGTTGGGGTCGTTGCTCCGGCAAGACCATCGCTGGCTCCGGCGACCCTTCCACGCGGCGCCGTGGGTCTCATAGACATCTCGGCAATACGCCGTGCGACTGCCACGGCCTCAAGCTCGGGATAGCCGTAGACTTCAAAGCATCGTTCAGCAGCCGTGTTGAAGCTCTGGGTCCATTCGATGCCGATCCCCGGCAGTCTCCGGTCTAGCTGCGAGATGGTCTCCCAGTCATCGGCCTTGATCCATTCGACCAAGGCAAGGGCTGCCTCTCGCGTGGGATAGGTCGCAGCCCAGTCACGCCGCCTGATGTCATCGAACGTCATGCCCGGTCACCCTTGGCGGTCATCCGACCCATTCGGTAGAGATACGCTATTGGCGAGCCCTCGGGGTTCTCGATCTCGTCCACGGTGAACGGGTCGAGGGCACCCATGGCAACCAGCCGCTCCATAGTCTGGTGATACTGCTTCACTTGCTCGGGGCTCATCGCCCGCCACTCCTCCTTCTTCGGTTGGATCACGACACCCTCGGCAGTCTTCCGCCTCTGGTCTCGCCGCTGCTTCGCTTCCTTCAGTGACTTCGTTCGGCGCATCTTCGCGCGCTGTGAAATGGCCTCGTCAGGTATCACCCGCTGGCCCGGTAGGTGGTCGAGCGTCAACCGTTCCCGGCCCCCTCGCTCGGCCCGTTCATCGTCGTGGTTATTTCTCTCGTTCTTGCGCTTGGCATCGTGACGGACCTTGGCCTCAGCAATCTTGCCCTCGACCATAGTCTGCCACTCTTCCGGCTTGTAGCTTTCGCTGTCGGTCGAGGTCATGACGAGATGGACCACCTGTCTGTCAGTTAGGTCCTTGACGTCGGCCACATGGTCGAGGATGGCCCATAGCGACGGCAGATAGGTCTGATCCCCAGCCGCATTCCTTGGCCCCGTCCACGACGCTCCAAGCCGGTGTTCGTGAAGTGGTCGACCCTCGGGGTGGCTGTCCCGGTAGGGCGCAAGGAAAGCCGTCACGACATGTTCGGTAACGTATTGGTCATGGAGCCCGTTCGGGTCCCATCCGGGCTGACGTAGGGTCGCCAGCGCCTTCTCATCGGTAGTCATTTTTCGACGATGTAACTCCTTGTGTAATGTAGGTATCCAGTCGGATGACGATCATGGTGACGTAGTCAGGGAACGCCCGAAGGCGGACCAATTGGGGACATAGGGGAACCCTCGGGTTGAAGACCACCGAAGGGAGAGACCAAGGAGGGAAATCCCCAGTCCGGGTTCAATTCGAAGTCCAACCGCAGGTGTCAATCATGAATGGAAGGTGGCGTGCTTGGTCACGGAAGAACCTTCAGCTTCCAAGCCTTCCATGCCCTGATCTGGTCCGCTCGGGTGTTCACATGCAGGGAAACCATTCGGGGCGATGCTCCGGTGATCCTGCAGATGTCGACCTGGGGGAGGTCAGGGAAGTGGTCGGACAGGAAGCAGACTTCCATCTGAGGTGTCATTTCTGACCGACGAGAAGCCTTGAAGCTGTCGAGGCATTCCTTGGCCGTTATGACGATTGGGCTTGAAGCGATCTCAGACGCCATGGTCTTGACCGCATCCTCCCACCTGAGGTCGGCCCAAGATTGGCCCTCCGGCGATAGGACATCGAAGGGATAGCTCCCCGCCTTCCTTGGATAGATGCGCTTGCCGAGACCGGCTTTGACGGCTTCGTCCGTAAGGCGTCTTCGGGCTACCCGAGAGTGCCCTGACTTAGACACCTCAAGGTGTTCTTGGAGTAGCCCGAGGTGGGACAAGACTGCTCGGACTTGCCGAGTTCCGACACCCTTCAGGATGCCGTATTCAGTCACGGTGACCCAGTTGCCGAGTGAGACGGTGTCGAGGTCGCCGGTGGTTCGGTCGAGTAGTTCGGTCGTGTATTCCATTGCTCCTTTGTTGGGTGGTCGAAGAGGCTGTCCCCATGGAAATGCACGGATAAGGACAAACGCGCCTCACCAAAGCTGACCCGCCAAGTGCCACGTCCAGTCGCCCCGGAAGGAGCAAACAAGGCAACAGGCAATCGCAATGCAGGGGAGAACCGCGCGGGTCAGCTTGGGGGAGGAGCGTTGGATAGGTGCTGATGGTGGCCGTTGTCAGTCGGTGACGACGCGCGTTCATCGTGCTGGTGGCATTGGAAGCCGCCTTCGTAGTGCTAGTGGTGTGGCTTGTCGTCAGCCAGCGGCTGTCAGAACCTTCTGGACCGCTGAAGGTGAGCACCCGGCTTCCTTTGCAATCTGCCTCACAGAGCGCCCGTCAGCCTTCAGGGCCCTGATCAGGGCATGGTCGAGCGTCACCGGCCTGCCGGTCTTCCATGGCTCGCCTTGGGCCGCTGCCTTTGCCTTCGCCTTGGCGATGCCTTCCATCTGGCGCTCCTTCCGAAGGGCCGTCTCAAACTCGGCGATGCTGGCGAGGATACCAAAGACCAGCTTGCCCGTTCGGGTGGTGGTGTCGAGCGAGGCGTCGTCCAGCACCTTGAAACCAACGCCCTTCTTGTCGAGCGTCCCGACGATCTGGTGGAGGTGCGCCGCTGATCTCGCCAGACGGTCCACCTTGGTCACCACGAACACGTCACCCTCACGGGCAAACTCCAGAGCCTTCTCAAGCTCGGGCCTCGTCTCGTCCAAACCAGACCGCTTCTCGCTGAAGACCTTTTCAGCACCGGCAGCCGCAAGCTTCTCAAGCTGGGTGTCGAGGTCTTGGCCAGTGGAGCTAACGCGAGCATAGCCGATGATCATGTGTGCACTTTCCTCTAAGAGAATTGGTGTACATCACTTAGTGGACGATTGGTGCACATGTCAAGCATCGTGTTCACGAAGGTATAGGTTTGTGGACAGGACAGAATGGGTCGCCGCCGTAGCGCGTGGGAGCTAAGGACCACTCAAGGACGGCGGAGGGGTGCCGTTGTGGTGAGACCTAGGCGCACATGATAGCGGCGCGCGGTGTCGTCCCTCACGTTCATCCGAACTTCAGCGAGAGCGGCATGGGCTTGAACCATTTCGACGCGGGTTTCGCCGAGGGTGCGGCGAAGCACGGTAGCCAGGACGATATGGAAGGCTGGGTCATCGGTCATGAGGCACTCTACACCTATTTCCGACAAACCACCCCGCGCCAAGCGTGGCAACAAAGGGGGTACGGGGGGTCGGCGCGCGTGCCAGTTATCCGATCACCCGCTCAGAAATTTCTGCCAAATATTCCGACCCCATATGGGCCTTCGGTCCCGCATTGACATCGCCTTCGTTCCGCTAGAATGATCCTGAAAAAATCAGTGCAGAGGACGACATGCCGATAACACAGCTAGCTAACGGCACCTTCGAACCTGAAGAGATAGCCGTTCTCCAGGAAATGTTCGATCAACTCTGTTCGCTGCGTGGGATCACCCGCCGAAGCCCTGAAGCTACCACAGCCGCCGAAAGCCTAATGGGAGCATACCAATCCGGGCTTCGCGGCGATGAACTGCTTCAGGCCCTCGCGCCGAAATAGGCGCTGCTCTAAATCTCTTCAGGCAATCCTTCGGGGGAACCATTAAGGTCACCAAAGGGTTGGGCTCGGTGCTAACCGTGTGGGCTGACCATGGAAGAGCTTTCTCCCGAGCAACAGCAGGCTACATCGCGTCTCATTCGGACGTGGATTACTTCAGAGACACTGCGCCATCAAATCCGCCAACTGCTGAACCTCCCAGTGGATTGGGATATGTCCGAGCAGCATCGGTCCATGCTTGACGAGTTAGATCGGAAACGCAACGAATGACCTCATGGCACAGCAGAGGTACGACCTAAGGCAAGACCCAATGGAACCATTTATCGGACAATAAGTTAAAGGCGCCAGGACTCGTGGGGACTCCCTGATGACGAAGCGTGACAAAGCCGGTCACAAGACCGTTGCCGACCATCTGCTGGAGCTGATCCGAAACGAGGACAACCGCCACCAGGTTCAGCAGGCCTTCGGGCTGGAAGTTGACCCTGAGTTACCACCAACTCTAGCCTCATTGCTCGACGCCATTGAAGAGGCTCATCAGGAAACCCTAAATTACCCTGATGAGGCAGTTGAGGTACGACCTGAGGAGAGACCCAGACGGGACCTGGACGGTGTTCGACGTGTTCACCGGGCAGCCGGTTTCGCCTGATGGTTGGCCAGCGATAGGCCTCAATAGGGAATATGCGGACGATCTCGTAGACCTACTGAATGCCGAAGACCTCAAGTGCAGGCTCTCCCACCGTAGGTTCATCTGATGGAACTCCATTGGTTCAGCCCTGTGGTCCCCGTCAGAACCGAGAAGGTCGGCATCACGCTGGGCGTCAGCAACGTCGAGACCGCCGCTGAGGAACTCATGAAGTGGCCCGAGAAGGGACCGAAGTGGAACAAGGCGGTGCAGCTCTGCATCGACTGCTTCGAGGACCGAGCGTCACCCCAGGATGTCCAGAAGGCCTTTGAGGAGGCTGCTAAGGAGCAGGGGATGCTTCGGTCTTTGTAGGTGGTCTCCTGACTACGGCAGTCTCCCTAAGCACCCTCGGCCACACCAAAGAGAGAACTGCTAGGGCAGCTCTGCATGGACGACTTTGAGGACCAATGCGTCTACTGCGAAAGAACAGGGGTTCTCATGAGCGGCCGGGTGGCTGTCCAATAGCTATATCGGTAAAGACTCGGTAGGCTGCCTGAATGCTGACCAAGAGCGAACTACTCGAAATGGGTCCGGACGCGAGAGCATTCTATCTAATTGGTGCATTTATGGGCTATTTCGCACTTCTTGAGGCTGGCATCGGAGACGCTCTGGGAGAGGTGCTTGGCGTCAGTGGTGCCCGCCGTGTCATCATCAATAGAAACATGGGTTTCGATGAGAAGATCAAAACTCTGCGTACGCTGGTTGATCACTTTATCTCTGATCGAAGTCTAGCGGCGAAATTCGATGAACTGGCAAAGCAGGCCAGGAAGTGCGGTGAGCTTCGCAATATCGTTGCTCACACGCCATTTCGAGCTAGCAGCGTATCTGATGGGGTTGAGTTCTTCCGGGTGTCGGCGAATAGCAAGCTTGAGTGGCCCGCCACAGATTGGTCCACAGGCACACTCCTTAGCCACATCGACAACATCAACAAGATCGATAACGAATTAAGACTGATCGAAGGCCGGATGCAGCTTCAACGTATCGCGGAAGCTTTAATGCGTGAGCCTGACGGTAAAGGGTCTGCTCCGACCGGTGGTGGGCTACTGGGGCTCGGCGGGCTCTTTGGACTGGGCTCGATCTCTCCCGAGGGAGAAGATCATCCGAGCGCCGGTTAACGCAAGCCGGGTTTGCCTCGTGTGATAGAGCCGCGCTCCTAAGTATCTGTGCCCCGGTCACACCTTAGAAGAACTAAGGGGACCAAAGAGGTAGGCTTATCGGGATACGATTTCTACAAGCGCTTGGGAAGAGCGGAAAAGAAGCTCGCATGTGATGCGGCCAAGAACTAAGGACAGCGATGCTCAATCCTGATGATTGGAAGTTAGCAATCGAAGACGCGCGCTTCAGGCACAACGCTTTGGTTGGTCTAATTATAGCCTCAGATAATCAAGCCTTGGCCTTGATGCGACTTTTCCTGACCGTGGCCACTGCCACTGGTGCGGGTTTTGCGTCGGTAATCGTCCCCCACACTTTGATCCAGACCCCACTCGCGTGGTCGCTAGCAGCCGCTACGCTCGCCATGGTTTATTCGGCTTGGCAGTGCTTCCGCGTAATCAGTCCTCGGATCATAAATCTTCCCGGTAGGGGTGCCGACTTCTGGCTCTGGGCAGCAGATGCC
>NZ_RZRK01000279.1:0-7225 GCF_003997835.1 Mesorhizobium sp. M7A.F.Ca.CA.004.12.1.1 | reverse complement strand
CCGGAATAGGTGGCATAAAGCTCCCACGCCAGCAGGAGCAAACCGACCGAGATCATGGCCGGCATTGCCTTGACAAGAAGGCTCGCGATCGGGCGCGAAGCGACTGATGATGTGGCCACGGGAGACAACCTTTGACGGCAGCGCGAAAGCGCGGCTGGTTCAGACAGCCGACGGGCTGTTGGCCGAGACCGTGACGTCGAGGGTTACGTGGCCGGCGCCTGGTCCGAAGCGGCAGAAGGCCTCGTCCAGCGCCGAAAAGATCGCACCGGCATCACCGCGCAGTTTCGTGCAGAAATGCTTGGAACGCTCATAGACGCCGGACTGCTTGAGAAAATCGATGCAGCCGTAGATCTCGTCCATGTGGTCGTCGGTGCCCATCACATAGAGCGAGAACTGCGCCGCCGCCGGCTGGCCGGTGGCAGCAGCATTGCGCACCGCCGCAATGGCCGCATCCTTGCGCGGGCCGAGTGGCCCGACAGGCCCGCCAAGTGCATCGGAGCGGCAGATCGGGTCATCCGGCTCGCCAGGGCACCCGCGCGAGATGGCGGCCGACAACACGCAATGTTTGCCGCTGCGTGCCGCCGCCACGAAGAGGTCGCGCATGGCGGGAAACAGCACTTCGGGCGGCCCGACCAGCAAGGTCGAGATGTCGTCGGTCTCGATCCTGAGCTTGTCGCGCCAGGGATCGAGCGCACCGAGCGCGCCAAGAATGACACCGACGAATTCGTCGGTCATGGGGTATAGGGAAATCTGTGCGCCTGAAAACATCGCCCGCCTCGCTCCGCTGGTATTACCCAGATCAGCTTCTAGGGTCTGTGGGCTTGCCGCCCCCGTCTCAGCCCCGACCGTACGGAGCACCCCTGTGGATGTGCGCCTTAAAGCATCATTCGAGTTCAAGGGAAAGCCGTTTTTTCAGAGCACTGCGCCAAAAGCATTGCGCCAGTCACGGTGCGCCTGAGCGGAATTTTGTCGGGAACCTTCGCCGCCGCGACCGGTTGTCCCCACAGTCGCAACGCGATCACTTTCGTAGAAAACAAGCGACGACTTCACAGAAATGGAGACAAACCATGTTCATGAAAATCCTCGCAGCTTCGGTTCTCACCATTGGTCTGGCCACGTCAGCCATGGCGCAAAGCGCCGGCAGCAACAACGCAAATGGAAGCGGCAGCGGCAAATCGGTGACGGTTGAGCCGAACACGCCGGCTTCACCGAATACGGTCGAGCCGGACACTGTCGACCCGGGCACGACCAACAGCACGACTGGCACGGTAGGGGACATGAATTCGAACGCGGATCAGAATTGCCCGACCAACCCGCAAGGCGCGCAGACGGACGCCGATGGTAACGCGACGGCGCCAACGGTAAACGATAATAATTGTGGCAAGTAACCGCACACGGATGAAGCCGCTGGGCATCGCCCAGCGGCTTCATCCGTTTCTCTGGTCCGCAGCACTCGTTTTGCCGAACAGCCGGATTTGTGGAGCGGGTTTTCCGGCGGGCGGGCGCAAAAACAGGTGTTTTGAATTGAGCAGCCGTTTGAGCACTCTACCGTAGGTAAAATACAGGACCCGACCGTTGGCGAGATCGAATTCCACTGTTCCCCACCGCCTGACCGGAGCCTTTCCTGTGCAAGGCCCCAGCCTTCTGATCTGGAATCCCAGTCTGATTTTGCGCGTTCCGATTTCAAGATAGATGCCTGGCAGAAGGCCGAGCACATGCCATAGCCGTACAACATGCTCGACCGACATGGCCGGCGAGATTATCAGGTGGCTGGGCTGAAGCCGTGCCCAGACGAAGTCGCCTTTCGGCTGCGGCATTCCTGACAACAGCCCCCGGCAGTAGGCCGGCACCGCCTCGCTCACCAGAATCCGCATAGCGGTTGCCGTGCTGTCGACCAAGGCTTCTCTCGAGGTCCAGTCAGCTTCGGAAAACGGCACCTGCCCGAGAATGTCACCCTCGTCAAAACCGGCGGACATCTTGTGGAGCGTGACGCCGCCATGAGCCGCACACCGGCCGTCCACGGCCAAGCGCTGGGTCGGATGTGGCCCTCGATAGTCGGGGAGCAGCGCCGGGTGGAGGTTGACCCCGCCTTTGGAAAAATGGCCAAGAACCTCTTGAGGGATCAAGACAGGCAAAGTGTAGCAGACCAGCACATCGGCGCGGAGGTCAGACAATTGGCGACCAAGCGCATTCCAATCGTAAGGGCGGCCAAATTCGATCAACTTGACAGTCGTGTTACCGACAAACCGCCTGAGCAGCAGCTTGCGTTGAAGCCTTCGTCGGAAATTGCCGATGCTGAAACCGGTGGGACGACGCCGGAACCCGGGCACGATGATCGCGCCAATTGCATTTCCAGCCTCTAGCCAGCCGGCGAGCAGAGGCCCCGTATGGTTAGAGATATCGAGGACAAAAACGGCTGTGATCGGCTCCGAGTGATCGGTCGATTCGATCGGCCTCATCTTCGGCGGCTCAAACGGGCCGACAGATCAGGGCGAGCTTGTCAGGTCGGCTGAGTGGAAGGCGATGCCAAGGCAGTGACAACCGAAAGACGCTCGCGTTTTACAAACACTGGCTTTTCGCAGATTTTCTTCACGGCCCGTCTCCCGAAATCAGCTCTTCCTGCGCAATTGGACTGCGATACGGCAGGCTGTCAACCACCTGACCGTGTTTGCCTACCGCATCCGCATTCGCCGTTGACGAAGGCGTTCGAAGAGCGCTCGGATATTGTGAAAGCTCAATGGCCGACGCGACACGGTGCGCTGACTGAAAGGGGTTTGGATGCGATGACCTGCTCGACGACACCGTCGAGCAGCAATGCAGGGCAAATCGCAGTTGCGAATCTACGAAACCGCCGTCTCGCGAACCGGCAGCTTCCAGCCTGGCCTGACGAAGTGGCAGGTGTATCCGTTGGGATACTTCTCCAGATAGTCCTGATGCTCGGGCTCGGCTTCCCAGAACGGACCAACGGGTGCGACTTCGGTGATGACCTTGCCCGGCCACAGGCCCGAGGCATCGACATCGGCGATGGTGTCCTCGGCGACGCGCTTCTGTTCGTCGCTGGTGTAATAGATCGCCGAGCGATAACTCGTCCCGACATCGTTGCCCTGGCGGTTGCGGGTCGTCGGATCGTGGATCTGGAAAAAGCGTTCCAGCAGCGTGCGATAGCTTATGATGGCCGGATCGAAATTGATCTCGATGGCTTCGGCGTGGGTGCCGTGGTTGCGGTAGGTGGCGTTGGGCACGTCGCCGCCGCTGTAGCCGACACGGGTGGAGATGACGCCGGGATAGCGCCGTATCAAATCCTGCATGCCCCAGAAACAGCCGCCGGCAAGGACTGCACGTTCGGTCGAAGTCGCCATGTCACGTCTCCTCAAAAGCAATTCCAGGAAAAGTGTGTAGCGGTTTTCCGTCTGGAATTGCGTGAAAGCAAGTGGTCTCGCCATAAATGGGCATTGTCACCTGCTTCGTCCAGCGGACGCGGTGGATCTACCTCAATTGCTCGGTTGGGCGAGGCTGTCGATCAAACCCGGTAGCTTCATGCCAGGCGGAATGGCGGCAAAGCTGATCGCCACCGGTGGTGCCCTGAGCGACCAGGCGAAAAGAACGGTCTTGACCGGGATGTTTCCCAGCCACGCCAGCAGCCGAGGTGGCACGCCGCTCCCGGGCCAGACCAGGAGCATACCGTGATCGCGCAGCCGCTGGCTGGTGATCCAGGGGGCGAGCCGCATGTCGAGGTCGGTGAAGATCGACGGCTTGTCATAGGCGTTGAGGCCCGCCAGCAACGCGATGCGGGTATCGCCGCCGACGATGTCGAGCCGACCGGGCACCGCCGCGTGCCAGACCGCCTCGGCTTCGTCCGAAATCTGCCGCGCTGGCCAGCAGACGGCATCCATGCGCCCGCGCAAATTGCAACTCGTCCAGCGGATGCCCGCATAGGCACCGGACATGCCGAGGATGCAGGCGAACGCGCAGATCGCCAGCCGTCGCAGTTCGACGGCGCCAAGCCGATGACCCAGCAAGGCGATCGCCACAACGCCGACCAGATTGTACATCGGCGCGCCCCACGCCTCGCCGGCGCCGGTAAACAGCGAGGCCACCATGACAAGCACCGCCGGACCAAGCCCCATCCACACGAGATAGGCCAGCGCGCCGCGCTCAATGGGCTGTTCCGGCGCGGGCGAACGCCGCAACAGCCCCGATATCGACAGCACCAGCAATAAGCCGCAGAGCCCCGCCATTTGGACACCGATATAGTAAAGGCGGGCGCGGTGGACCAACACCCATTCATCGCGGCCGGCGACATAGGTCAGCGGCAGGAAATCGATGCGGTAGAGCTGGATGGCCAGTGGCGCGGCGACGGCGAGGAAAACCGCGAGCCCAAGCCAGGGCCAGGGCGTGGCGAGCCGATTGCGTGCCCGCGTGTCCGACAACAGCCAGATCGCCCCGAAGAGCAACAGCAGCCCGGTGGAAAACTTGGCATAGAGCCCGACGCCCGACACCAGTCCGAGCGCCAGCCACCAGCCCGGCCCACCGCCACGGCCCGCACGCCACAGCAGCCAGCAGATTGCGGCCCAGAAGGGCATCTGCGCGTAATCATGATTGAACTGCGGTGTCGGCCAGCCGAAGAAATACAATGACGGCATCAAAAGCACGGCGGCCAGCGCGCGGGTTCTCCCGAGCATGTCGCGGGCCAGCAGGTAGACGAAGACGAAGGTCGCCGAGACGACAAGCTGGGCGAGCAGATATTGCGGCCAGCGGAACGATCCGGTCAGAAGATGGCTGATCTCGAGCAGCCAGCCGGGGAGCTGCGGATGCTTGTAGGTCAAAAGCACCCATTCGCGGCCCCACATAAAGCTCTCGACGACATCGCCGGGCGGGGCGGCATCGACAAGCGCCGGCATCACGGTCCAGCACAGGATCTGCGTCAGGCATAAAAGCGCTAGGCCGGCTTCTGGATAGCGCGTCAGCCCCGGCCAGATCGACGACTGCCACCAGTCGCCTGGAACAGAACTGCCGACCGGCAGCCAACCGTTCATGGTTTCGTCGATTCGCGTCATGCGGTGGATAAATCACACCGGACGGTTTTACGAACAGCCCAGAACTTGAAGCTTACGAAAATGTATACTTGGCCGACCATGGCAAAACCAAGATTGAGGCAGAGTTTCGCGCCACCATGCCGCCTCTCCCGTCATCACATGCCAGCAAGACAACAATGGAACACGCCATCGCGCAGCACCCTGAACATGCCGGGCATGGCGCCTTGGGCGTGATCGCGGCAGGCGTCGCCTACGCCTGACCGGTTGCCGTCCCCAAAAAGCATCCAGGATTTGAAAAATGCGCCACCACCATGCCGTCATTCACTACCGTGCGCTCGATTTCTGGATGGCCCGTGCGGCCGTTCTCGTCATCATCTGCCTGCAGCTTCTGGTCATCAACAATCTCTCATTCGGGCCGCGCTGGGTGGCGCCCGCGCTGGAGGCGGCCCTGCTGCTGCCCTTGTCGGTGGCCACCGCCTGGACGCAGGCCGCCACCCGAAAGGCGGTCGAGGACCACGAGTGGCATGCGATCGGCCAGTTTCGGGTCATGATCCGCAGAACAGCCCTGACCATGACCGCCATCATCAGCATCATCAATTGCGGTTCGCTGGTCCTGCTGGTGCGTGCCTTGCTGGAGGGCCATGCCGGCAGTAGCGGTACGACGCTGCTGATCGACGCGCTCAACATCTGGGTCACCAACGTCATCGTTTTTGCCTTGTGGTTCTGGAGCACCGACCGCGGCGGTCCGCCGACCTGCGGCCTCGTCAAGCTCGCACAGGCCGATTTCCTGTTCGCGCAGATGACGTTGAACGACCGTGAGCTTCGAGATTGGCTGCCCGGCTTCGTCGATTATTTCTTCCTCGCCTTCACCAATGCGACCGCATTTTCGCCGACCGATACCTTGCCACTCTCCCAGCGCGCCAAGCTGCTGATGATGGCCGAGGCCATGATCTCGCTGCTGACCATCGCGCTGGTCGCGGCACGCGCGGTCAACATCCTCGCTTGATCGGCCCGACACGCGAAAATAGCCCGCCCGGCGAACCGGAACGGGCTATTTTGGGTTGTCTTCGATGGTTCGATGCCGCGGGAAACGTGCCTCGGCAATTCCGCCAAGCAATCGCCGCCGCACCAGCTATTCGTCCCGCGCGCGGCTGACTCTCCGCACCACGAACTCGAACAGGACGTCCGAAATCCACATGGCGCAGACGCCGATCAGGAAGGCGGCCGCCAGCGTGGTGGTGTCGTCGGCGGGATCGGGCATCGGCAGGCCGGCGATCCTGGCGTAGGACACCGCCGGCAGCGTCAGGTAGGCCGCCGCAAGTGCGCCGCAGATCGGCGAGGCCACCATTTCGCGCAGCTTGTAGCGATGCCGCGACAGCGCGCGCAGAACGCCGCCGGCGAGGCCCGCCGCCACGACCGGTCCCTTGATGCCGAGCAGGTCGAAAAGATCGTTCATCATGGCCTCCAGCCGCAAAGCTTCTGGCCCTTTTCGTTGTGAGCCAGGATCGCCGCCACCGACGCGTCGGAAAGGGTCGCCGCCTCCGCCCTTGTCGGCCGGAGGGGATGCCCGGCCGCGCAGAACGACCCGCCTGATGTGGTGCAGCCGGCCAGCAGCAGCGAGAGCGCTATGATTTTGACCATCTGGCCAGCCTCCCTCTGTTGTCGTCCGGCGTCCGGCCGGCGACGGCATCGTCGATCTTCTGGGCTTCGGTGCGCGCCGCGGCGTCGGCGGCATCCTGCCTGGCCTTCTGGCTGGCCTTGCCCTTGGCATAGGCTGTCCAGGCACCGGCAAGCGCGGCGCCCATTGCCAGAAGATACGGCCAGGCCTGGCCAAGCAGCGCGAGGGTGAGTGTTCCCATCTCATGTCTCCTTGGCCGGCGGCGCGACCATGCCGCGCGGCCCGTCACGCACCGCGTTGATGATGATCTTGGCAAGGGCAATGGCGCCGCTGATCTGAAGCGCGGTGCGGTCGCTCACGCCGAGCAGCGTCCAGTCGAAGCCGGCGAGCGCGCCGCCGCAGATGATGGCGATCAGCGTGTTGAGGAGATTGTGCAGCGCATTGGTGTTGAACCATCTCATCGAAACAGGCTCCCGAAAAAATCGGCGACGTGATGCCGGAAAGCCGCGAGCGCTCCGGCCATGAGAACGAGGATGCCGGCCGCGGCAGCCGCCTTGCCGCCGGGCGCCGG
>NZ_RZRK01000278.1:0-7226 GCF_003997835.1 Mesorhizobium sp. M7A.F.Ca.CA.004.12.1.1 | reverse complement strand
ACATGACAGTCAGCGCAGCGCGGATGCGAGAACACCGCATAGACCTTGTCCCATTCGGACAGGGCTTTTGCTGTGTCGACTGCCACCGGCGCCGGCGTCTGGCTCTCTTGCGCGATCGCAAACGGTGCTGCGAGCACAAGCATGGCAGCAGGCGTCAGCATGATGACGAGCTTCTTCATGCGAAGGCTACCGCTTTCGACAGCGGCAGCGTGCGGATGCGCTTTCCGGTGAGCGCGAAGATGGCGTTGGCGAGCGCCGGAGCCGCCGGCGGTGTGCCGACCTCGCCGAGGCCGCCCATCCTGTGGAAGTTTTCCAGGATGGCAACTTCGAATACCGGGCACTGGAAGATCCGCATGGCGTCGAAATCGTGGAAGTTCGACTGTTCGACCATGCCGTCGGCGAAGGTGATTTCCTGCCCCATCGCCGCCGAAAGACCGTAGATGGCCGCCGAGATCAACTGCGCCTCGATGATGCCGGGATCGAGCGCGGTGCCGACATCGGCGGCGATCCACACCTTCTCGATACGGATTCCGGCCGGCGTGTCCGCCACCTGGACGATCTCGCCGACCCAACTGCCGAAGGACAGGGTGAAGGCCATACCCCTGGCCTTGCCGGCGGGCAGCGCCTCACCCCATTTCGCCATCGCGGCGACTTTCTCCACCACCTTCACCGCCGAAGGATAGGCAGCCATCAGTCTCTTGCGCATCTCGACCGGATCGATTTTCCCGGCGACGGCGATCTCGTCCATGAAGCCCTCATGGAAGAAGCCGTTGACCGAACTGCCGACCGAGCGCCAGGAGCCGACGGGGATGGAGACCGGCGCCGCGACACCGCTGACCCGGTAATTCGGGATGGTGTAGGGCTGGTCATAGGCGCCGTCGACGATGCTCTTGTCGGGACCGAGCGGCGATATCGAGGGAAACAGCCGGCGCAGCATGCCGGCAATCACCGATGGCGAGGCCATCCTCATGTCGAGCGCGACCGGCATGCCATCGTCGCCGAGCCGCGCCTGGAACTTGCCGATAGCGGCCGGCCGGTAGGCGTCGTGGCGCATGTCTTCTTCACGCGTCCAGGTCACCTTGACCGGACGCCCGCCCGTCTCCCTGGCCATCAGCGCGGCGCACAGTGCGTAATCCACCTCGACGCGCCGGCCGAAACCGCCGCCCATGAAGGTGGTGTGCACATTGATCTTGTCCTGCCCGATGCCGACCGCGTTGGCGCAAAGCTGCCGCACCAGGGTCGGCGCCTGGTTGCCGCACCAGATGTCGAGCGCGCCGTCCCTGAGCTGCGCCGTGGCGTTCATCGGCTCCATCGTCGCATGCGCCAGATAGGGCACGGCATAGTCGGCCTCGACGATCCTTTCACGCGGCGCGTCGGCAAAGGCGGTGTCGACGTCGCCATTGTCGCGCATCACCGAGCCCTTGGTGCCGAGCGCCTGCTTCACGACATCGGATATGCCGGCGCTGCTGAGCGGATATTCGGGATCGGCCCACTGGGCGTCGATCGCCTCGGCGGCCTTGAACGCCGCCCATGTGTTGTCGGCGATGATGCCGAAGCCATGGCCGTAATTCGTCTCGAGCGGCACGATCTTGATCACGCCGGGCATTTTTTCGGCCCTGGAAAGGTCCGCCTTGACCGGCTTGGCCCAGAAGCGCGGGCTCATCTTGACAGTGCCGTAGACCATGTCCGGCAGCCTGACATCGATGCCGAAGATCGGCGCCCCGGTCACCTTGGCCAGCATGTCGATGCGCTTCTGCGGTTTTCCCAGCAGTTTCCAGTCGGCCCGGTCCTTGAGCCTGACTTCGGCCGGCGACGCCATCGCGGCGGCGGCCGCGGCGACCGCGCCATAGGTCAGCGACTTGCCCGACGCCTTGTGCAGGATCGAACCGTCGGCCGTTTCCAGATCGGCTGCGGCAACACCCAGTTCTTGCGCCGCAGCCGCGATCAGCATCTGCCGGGCAGCGGCACCCGCTTGCCGCATCTTGTCAAAACCATCGCGTGTCGAAGCCGAACCGCCGGTGCCCTGCAGGGCAAGGAACTTGCCGGCCACGCCGAGACCCGAGCGCACCGCCTGCGCGGTCATGCTCTCGTCGAAGAAGGCGAACGGACCGCCCTCCTCGAGGATCGCGGCGTTGTAGTAGGCATGGGATGCTGGTCCATGCTCGACCTTGACCCGGTCAAGGCCGACATCGAGCTCTTCGGCGACCATGGCGGCAAGCGTCGTCGAGATGCCTTGCCCCATCTCGGCGCGCGGCGCGACGATGGTGATGGTGTTGTCGGCGCCGATCTTCACATAGGGGTTGAACGTCGCCTCGCCCTTGCCGAGTTCGGCCTCGAGCGGGTTCGGAAAAGGCTTGCGATAGTAGTAATAGCCGACGGCAACGCCGCCCGCGACGGCGGCAGCGCCGATCAGAAACGTGCGGCGGGCGATCTTTCCGACACTGGCCATGGTCAGAGACCCGCCGTCTTGAGCGCCGCGGCCTTCTTGATGGCCGAGCGGATTTTGGGATAGGTGCCGCAGCGGCAGAGATTGCCGCCCATGGCATTGTCGATGTCGGCATCGCTTGGGTTGGCGACTTCGTCGAGCAGCGCCACCGCGCTCATGATCTGGCCGGCCTGGCAGTAGCCGCATTGCGCGACCTGTTCCTCCAGCCATGCCTGCTGCACCGGATGCAGCTTCCCCGCCGTGCCGATGCCTTCAATGGTCGTGATAGCGCCGCTGACCTGCCCAACCGGGAGCGAGCAGGAACGCACCGGCTGACCGTCGACATGAACTGTGCAGGCGCCGCAGGCGGCGATGCCGCAGCCGAATTTCGGCCCTGTCTTGCCAATGAGATCGCGCAGCGCCCACAGCAGCGGCATGTCAGGATCGGCATCGATATCGAAAGACTGACCGTCGACGGTAAGGCGCATGGGGATACCCTTTGTTGTCGTCCACTGCCAAGGCGAAGCGTCCTCTCGACCGTTTCGCTCCGATACAGATTGACAAATTTCGTCATTTTGTCAAATAGGATTTTGCAGGATAGAATTGCTCCATGAACCGGATCGAAGACATCGCCGCCACAGATCCCAAACGCGTCCGCATCCTGGATGGCGCGATGAAGGTGTTTTTGGCCTATGGCTTCACTCGCACCACCATGGACGACATCGCCCGCGCCGCAGACATGTCGCGTCCGGCGCTCTATCTCCTGTTCAAGAACAAGACCGACATTTTCCGCGCCATCGCCATGATGATCCTGTCACGCTCGGTCGAGGCGGCAAAGATTGCCCTATCCGGCGACGGCCCTTTCACCGAGCGCATGATGCGGGCCATCGACGAGGCATTCATCTCGATGATGGGCGCGGTCGTTGCTTCGCCGCACGGCGCCGAATTGCTGGACATGAAATCGAGCCTTGGCGATCTGGTAGGCTGCTGGCGCGGCGGGCTTGGCCAACACATCGGCACCGCGATAGAGCGCGAGGCAGCCAGGAACGGCGTCGACCTGGCGGCCAGAGGCCTGTCGGCGCAACTGCTTGCCGACATGCTGCTCGACGGGCTGGAAGGCATGAAGGCGCGGATCAGAGATCCGGAGGGACAGCGGCAGGCGGCCGCTGCCCTGATCAGGGTGATCGACCTGACCTTGAAGGCATGATTGCGGACCAATCGATGCACATTGATTGGTCGCTCAGGCGCGCCGGCGCTCTGCCTCCGGGTTCTTGCGCGCCGCAAGAAATTCCTTGACCCGCCGGCCAGGTGCCGGACCGCGCACCGGCTTGAAGCCGTCATCGAGTTCGCCGGAGAGATCGAGCGTCGGTCGCTTGCCGACGGCCTCGTAATTCTCTTCCAGCCAGTCGCTGGCGGCGGTGCGGCCGAGATCACGCAGGTAGGTCAGAAACGCCCATTCGGCGTTGACCTTCGAGGACGCCGACAGGTCCTTGAACGCCTCGTCGGCATCGATGCGGTGCATGCGGATATCGCGATACTCGCCATGCGGCAGACGGCCGGCGGCGATCAGTTCCTTGACGAAGGCGATCGAGCGGAATTCGCGCAGCAACCCGGCGTTGAAGGCGATCTCGTCGATGCGGTTCTGGATCTCGTTGGCGCTTCTTGGTGTTCCCTCCCGCACCACCGGATTGATCTGCACCAGAAGCACGTCCTCGGTCGCAGCCGTCTTGAAGAACGGATAAAGCGCCGGGTTGCCGCCATAGCCGCCATCCCAATAGGGCACCCCCTTGATCTCGACAGCACGGAACAGTTGCGGCAGGCAGGCCGAGGCCATCACCGTGTCGAGGTCGATCTCGCCATCGGAAAAGACGCGCAACTGTCCGGTCTCGACATTGGTCGCCGAGATGAACAGTTCCATTGACTTGCAGGCGCGGACATTGTCGAAATCGATCTCCTGCTGAACCACGTCGCGCAGCGGGTTGAAGCCGAGCGGATTGGCGACATAGGGCGAGAACACCCGCGACATGGTGTCGAAGAAGACATAGCCAGGCGTATTCTCGATCGACCAGTTGCCCCAGGCGACATCCCACGGCATGCGGTGTACCGGGCTGAACCGGCCCTTGGCCGCCACCGCGCGCCAGAAATCGTCAAGTTTCTGCCGCGCTCCCTCGACACCTCCGCGCACATATCCGTCGGCCAGCGCCACTGCGTTCATGGCGCCGGCGCTGGTGCCGGACACTGCTGATATCTCCAGCCGTCCGTCCTCCAGCAGGCGGTCGAGCACACCCCAGGAAAAGGCCCCGTGCGAGCCGCCGCCCTGAAGCGCGATGTTGATCTTCTTCTTTGTCTCCTCCGCCTTGCCGTTTTTGGTCATGGCGTCGTCCTTGGTTCGTTTTGGATAGATGAGAAGATTTTGCGCCTCACGCGGCGGTCCAGCCGCCATCGACCGAGAGATGCGTGCCGTTGACCTGCGCTGCCGCGTCCGAGCACAGGAACACCGCCGCTGCCGCGATCTGCTCCACCGTGACGAATTCCTTGGTCGGCTGCTTGTCCAGCATGACCTCACGGATGACGGTCTCGCGATCCATCTGATGGGCTTTCATCTGGTCGGGGATCTGCGCCTCGACCAGCGGCGTCAGCACATATCCGGGGCAGATGGCGTTGCAGGTAATTTTTTCACGCGCCAGTTCGAGTGCAACGGTCTTGGTCAAACCCATGATGCCATGCTTCGCCGAGACATAGGCCGATTTGAACGGCGACGCGACCAGGCCGTGCGCCGAGGCGATGTTGACGATCCGGCCACCGCCGGCCTCCTTCATCAGCGGGATCGCGGCTGCAATGGTGTGGAACGCCGACGACAGGTTGATGGCGATGATGGCGTCCCATTTCTCGATCGGAAAGTCCTCAACCGGCGCGACATGCTGGATGCCGGCATTGTTGACGAGGATATCGACCGATCCGAATGTCTCAGCCGCCTTGGCGACAAGCGCCCGGCATTCCGCCGGTTTCGACATGTCCGCCTTGATGTAGGCGGTTTTCACCCCGTGGTGTTTGGCGATCGCATCAGTGATGGCGTGGTCGGCGGCCGTGTCGGAGAAAGAGTTGACGACGACATTATGGCCTTCGGCCGCCAACGCCTGGGCGATGGCCAGGCCAATGCCCGATGTGGAGCCGGTGATGACTGCGGTTTTTCTGGCGGCCAAGGGCGGAGTCCTCTGGTTGCGGCAAGAGCGAGCTTATGTTGCACTGCAGCATATATGCTCAATGCGACGCAATAACAGCGGCCAGAATTTTTGAGGAGATGAAATTTTCGTCATGAGCGGCCACACGGCCGCTCACCAGGAGGATATCGTTTGGATCGCCGGTCGCTCGCCAGGCGCCGATAAGCCTCAGGCAGCCAGCTCCGGCACCGGCCCGACATAGTGCGACTGCGGGCGGATCAGCCGCCCGGTCGTCTGCTGTTCGCGCGCATGCGCGATCCAGCCGGCGACGCGCCCAGCGGCAAAGACATTGCTGAAGGTTTGTGGCGGAAAGCCCGCCGCCTCCAACAGCAGCGCGGTGTAGAACTCGACATTGGTCTGCAGCGAGCGCGACGGCTTGGCGATCCGCAGCACGTCGAGCGCTACCTGTTCCACTGTCTCCGCGAATGCCAGCCGGCGGCCGGTTTCGCCCTCGCCGCCGAGTTGCCGCACGACGGCCTTCAGCACATCGGCGCGCGGATCGCGCACACGGTAGATGCGGTGCCCGAAACCCATGATGCGCCTGCCGTGCGAGATCTCGTCGCGAAGCCAGCCGGCGGCATCGCCATGCGCCTGGATCGCATCCAGCATCTCGATCACCGGACCGGGCGCCCCGCCATGCAGCGGCCCCTTTAGCGCGCCGAGCCCGGCCAGCACGGAGGATGTCAGGCCGGCCTGCGTCGAGGCCACCACGCGCGTCGCAAAGGTCGACGCATTGAGGCCATGATCGCAGACGGTCACGAGATAGGTATCGAGCGCCTTCGCCAGCGCCGTCGAGGCGACGCTGCCGCTCAGCATCCTCAGCATGTCGGCGGCATGATCGGCGCGGCTGTCCGGCGCGATCGGCTGCTCGCCGCGCTGCAGGCGCAGCAGGGCCGGCGTCAGCACGGCGGGCGCTGCGATGAGCAGCAAGGCATCGGTCAAGGTCTCGCCGTCCGGCAGCAGCGCCATGCCGGCGCGCATGGCGCTGTAAACATCGAGCGACGCCAGCAGGGGCAGCGAGGGCAAGAGCCGTTCGAACACCTCAGCGCGTGCCTGGCCCAGTGCCCGCGTCAGTTGCGCCTCATCGGGAAGGTCGTCGAAGAAGCCGTCGAGCAGCAGCCGCATCACCTGGGCATAGTTCAAGCGGCCGGCCAGCTCCGGCAGCGAATGACCTCGGATCGTCAGACGGCCACCAAGACCATCCACATCGGAAAGCACGGTTTCCGCCGCCACCACGTCATCGAGCCCATTCGCCATAGCCTGTCTCCTTGAAGCATTTCCGGATCGGAGATAGAGATGGGCAACGTTTCCATCAATCTTGATCAATAGAATCAATATCAGGGCTCGATATGTCCGAGTGGTTGTCCCGGGAAGAGGCGCTTGAGCGCCTCAAGGTGCGGGCGCAGACGCTGTACGCCTATGTCAGCCGTGGGCGCATCGGCATGCGGCCCGACCGCGCCGATCCGCGCCGCAGCCAGTACCGCGCCGACGATATCGCCGCACTGGCGACCCGCCGGGCGCGCGGACGGAGCCCATCAGTCATCGCTGAAAGCGCCATTGCCTGGGGCGAACCCTCAATC
>NZ_RZRK01000277.1:0-7252 GCF_003997835.1 Mesorhizobium sp. M7A.F.Ca.CA.004.12.1.1 | reverse complement strand
TTTCTGGCGTGTGAAGGGCTGGTGGCAGTATCTGCGCGCCGACCAGAGCTGGGGCGAGATGACCAGGACCGGCCTGACTGGGCCGAAGAAGTGAGCCTCTTCGGCTGAGTCACTTCAGCGTCCGCTCGATCTCCGCAATAAGCGCATCGAGCGCAGTATGTGCGACATCCGACCGCTCGATCAGCAACGTCTCAAGCTCGGACGCTCGCACGCTGATATCCGGAAAGCCGAACGTTCCGGCCCCACCCGCCAGCGAGTGAGCGATCCCGATCAGCGTATCGCCGGAACTGCTGCCGGGCACAGCCCTCCTCTCACGGGCGGCCTTCAACTCCACGAGCCGATCCGCACACCGGGCAAGGAAACGTTGCTGCAAGGAAGCGAAGGGATCGTTTGAGATAGGCCGATGCTCCGTTGCGGGACGTCGAGGGTCATTCAAGCAGAAAGCGGCGCGGGTTGGAATGGACTGCTTGGTCGAGCACGCCCCCCTGTCGGAGGAGAACGGCACCAGGGCTGGTCTGCAACGACACTGGCATGCCTGGGCTGGGGACAACCGCGCTGCCATCACCAGAAAAAAAGTGATTGGCTGGGGCGCCAGGATTCGAACCTGGGAATGTCGGTACCAAAAACCGATGCCTTACCACTTGGCGACGCCCCAATTGCCGTCAGAGTCGCTTGTGCGGCGCGTTATTAGCAGAGCAGCCAAAAAGCACAATCCTTATGAGTGACGGTTGGAACGCTCGAATTGGGCAGGCAACGCAGCGCTGGCAAATGATATGCAGCGGGCTATTCGGACCACACCGCCATCTCGTTTCCGGCTGGATCGACGAAGTGGAAGCGCCGGCCGCCGGGGAACGGGAAGATCGGTTTGACAATCGTGCCGCCGGCGCTTTCGACAGCGTCGAGGGTTTGCTCCAGATCCCTGCTGTAGAGCACGGGCAGCGGCTTTGATGGCGCTTCCGCGGCATCTGCCTGGAAGCCTCCGTCCAGGCCTTCGGCAAAGGCCGGTGAACGACCAGGCAAAGGCGGTACTGTAGAAAGCCTTCAGCCGGTCCAGCGTTCCACCGGTCGCGGGCATTTCCAGATAGTCGAGTTTTCCGGGCAGTTTCATGGCGCACCTGTTTGTTCACTGTATGTTCTACTCCAGAATTCCTGACTTGGCAAGTCTTTTTGCCGCATGCTGGAGCACGGCTTTGCTTAATCGATTGTAGTGGCCAGGTGGCTTTGCCGATGTCTTGCCTTTCGCACTGCAGCATCATATCGCTCCAAGGACGGACCGGCGGAACTTTCCGTTTCGCCAATCTTTCCAGTCTCCTGCAACCGGAGCGATGCATGACCAAATGGGTTTTCACCTTTGGCGATGGTGCGGCGGAAGGCCGTGCCAGCGACAGGAATCTCCTGGGTGGCAAGGGCGCCAACCTGGCCGAGATGTGCAGCCTGGGGCTGCCGGTGCCGCCGGGCTTCACCATCACCACGGAGGTCTGCAACGCCTACTACGCCAACGGCCGTATTTATCCGGCCGGGTTGGAAGCCGATGTCGCGGTCGCGCTCGATCACATCGGCCGGCTGACCGGCCGTCGGTTCGGCGACCCGTCGAAACTGCTGCTGGTGTCGGTGCGTTCGGGCGCTCGCGCCTCGATGCCCGGCATGATGGATACCGTGCTCAATCTCGGCCTGAACGACGAGACGGTCGAGGCGCTGGCCGCCGATTCCGGCGACGCGCGCTTTGCCTATGACAGCTACCGCCGCTTCATCCAGATGTATTCCGACGTCGTCATGGGCCTCGACCATGAGGTGTTCGAGGAAATCCTGGAGGATCAGAAAGGCGGGCTCGGGCACGAGCTCGACACCGAACTCACGGCGCTCGAATGGCAAGGCGTCATCGCGCTCTACAAGGCCAAGGTCGAGGAAGAGCTCGGCAGGCCCTTTCCGCAGGATCCGCATGAGCAGCTCTGGGGCGCGATATCAGCCGTGTTCTCGAGCTGGATGAACAACCGCGCCATCACCTATCGCCGGCTGCACGACATTCCCGAAAGCTGGGGCACGGCGGTCAACGTCCAGGCCATGGTGTTCGGCAATATGGGCGAAACCTCGGCCACCGGCGTTGCCTTCACGCGCAACCCTTCGACCGGCGAAAAGATGCTTTATGGCGAGTTCCTGGTGAACGCGCAGGGCGAGGACGTCGTCGCCGGCATCCGCACGCCGCAGAACATCACCGAAGCGGCACGTATCGCAGCTGGCTCGGACAGGCCGTCGCTGCAGAAGCTGATGCCTGACGCGTTCCAGTCCTTTGTCACCATCTCCGACAGTCTGGAGAAGCACTACCGCGACATGCAGGATCTCGAATTCACCATCGAGCGCGGCAAATTGTGGATGCTGCAGACCCGGTCCGGCAAGCGCACCGCCAAGGCGGCGCTGAAAATCGCCGTCGAGATGGCGCAGGACAGGCTGATCACGAAAGAGGAAGCCGTCGCCCGTATCGACCCGGCCTCGCTCGACCAGTTGCTGCATCCGACCATCGACCCCAAGGCCGCGCGCGATGTCATCGGCATCGGACTGCCGGCGTCGCCCGGTGCCGCTACCGGCGAGATCGTCTTTTCCTCCGGCGACGCCGAGGAATTGAAGACGCAAGGGCGCAAGGCGATCCTGGTGCGCATCGAAACCAGTCCCGAAGACATCCACGGCATGCATGCGGCGGAAGGCATCCTGACCACGCGCGGCGGCATGACCAGCCACGCCGCGGTGGTGGCGCGCGGCATGGGCAAGCCTTGCGTCTCCGGGGCCGGCTCGCTGCGTGTCGACTACAAGGCCGGCACGCTGATGGCGATGGGCTCGACCTTCCGCAAGGGCGACATCGTCACCATCGATGGCGGCAATGGCCAGGTGCTGAAGGGCGCCGTGCCGATGCTGCAGCCGGAACTTTCCGGCGATTTCGCGGCCATCATGGAGTGGGCGGACGCGGTCCGCCGCATGAAAGTGCGCACCAATGCCGAAACGCCGCTCGACGCGCGCATGGCGCGCTCCTTCGGCGCCGAAGGCATCGGCCTCTGCCGCACCGAGCACATGTTCTTCGATGGCGACCGCATCGTCGCCATGCGCGAGATGATCCTGGCAGACACCGAAAAGGACCGGCGCGCCGCACTTGCCAAGCTTCTGCCCATGCAGCGCTCGGACTTCCTCGAACTGTTCGAGATCATGGCCGGCCTGCCGGTGACGATCCGCCTGCTCGATCCGCCGTTGCACGAATTCCTGCCGAAGACCGAGGAGGAGGTGGCCGAGGTCGCCGCCGCCATGAAGGTGTCGCCGGACAAGCTCAGGCAGCGCACCGAGGCACTGCACGAGTTCAACCCGATGCTCGGCCATCGTGGCTGCCGCCTGGCTGTCTCCTATCCCGAGATCGCCGAGATGCAGGCGCGGGCCATTTTCGAGGCGGCCGTGGAGGCCGGCAGGAAGGCCGGCGCGCTGGTGGTCCCCGAGATCATGGTGCCGCTCGTCGGCCTGGTGAAGGAACTCGATTACGTCAAGGCGCGCATCGATGCGGTTGCCAAGAGCGTCATGGAGGAAACCGGCGTCAAGATCGACTATCTCACTGGCACGATGATCGAGCTCCCCCGCGCCGCGATCCGTGCCCATGTCATTGCAGAGTCAGCCGAATTCTTCTCCTTCGGCACCAACGACCTGACCCAGACGACCTTCGGCATCTCGCGCGACGATGCGGCCTCGTTCCTGGAAACCTACCGCCAGAAGGGCATTATCGATCAGGACCCGTTCGTCTCGCTCGACATCGACGGCGTCGGCGAACTGGTGCGCATGGCCGCGCAAAAGGGCAGGGCGACGCGGCCAGACATCAAGCTCGGCATCTGCGGCGAACATGGCGGCGATCCGGCCTCGATCCGCTTTTGCGAAGAGGTCGGCCTCGACTACGTGTCCTGTTCGCCCTATCGCGTACCGATCGCCAGGCTGGCGGCCGCGCAGGCTGCGGTGCTGGTTGCGAAGGCAGGCCGCCGATAGGATCCATCCAGCTTACCGTTTTGTAAGGCAATTCACGCGAACGTGCTGGCGGCGTCGCGCAATCTCGACATTGTTCCTGCCCAATTTGCGGCTATCCGCAAATTGCTCCCGGAAACAGATGCTGCAGATTTCTCCCGCGCCGTTCCACTCGATCCTGGTCGTCCAAACCAAGTTCATAGGCGATCTCGTCCTCGCCTCGGCGCTCGCCAAGAACCTGCGGCTCGCATTCCCCGGCGCCAGCATCGTCTTTCTGTGCGAGGCTCGCTTCGAGAGCTTCGTGATCGCCCATGATATAGCTTCCGAGGTGGTCACATTCAGGCGCGACCGCATGCGCGGCACGTCCTTGGAGCGCGGGAAAGAGCTTTACGCCATGGTGCGGGCGTTGCGCCGCTTCCGTTTCGACCTGACCATCGACCTGACCGACTCGAAGACGTCGCGCATCGTCACCGGGCTCGTCAACGCCAAGACCCGTGTCGGTTACAGTCCTTCCGAAAGACCCTTGCGTATGTTGGAGCGGCAGCCCGCCAACGTTTTTGCCAAGCCCTACGGCTTTGATGGTCAGCATTTCCTGTACCGCTACCTCTCGCCGCTCGAAGCGCTCGGCATCGAACTTCGCACGGTGATTCCAAACCTTGAGCCGCTGCCAATGGAGACGGCGAAAGCATTGGCGCTGCTGGGTAAGCGCCATCTGAGGCCAAACGCATTCATCGCGGTACATGCGGGTGCAAGCTTCGAGGGCCGACGTTGGCAGCCGGAGCGGTTTGCAGCAGTGATCGTCGAGATTGCCGGCGAGACCGGCCTGGACGTAGTCCTGGTGGGCGGCCCGGACGAGCGCGAGATCGCCGAACGTATCGTCGCCAGGACCGCGCCGTCGGTCGTCAATCTCGTCGGTGACCTGTCGCTTGAAAGCCTGCTGGCGGTGCTGAAACAGGCCCGGCTGTTTCTCGGCAATGAGAGCGGCCCGATGCACATGGCCGCAGCCACCGGAACCCCGGTTGTCGGATTGTTCGGTCTGACGGAGCCGTCGCGCTGGGGTCCCGTCGGCGTGCCCAGCATCTCGCTCCAGCCGCCGATGCCTTGCGCCTGCATGGCCGAAAACCTCTGCCGCGCGCCAGATCCCAGCAAGGCATGCTGCGTCTGGGGCCTGGAGGTCAAGCCTGTGGTCGATGCGGTGCGCGAGGTTCTTTCGCGCACCGAAATGAAACTGGAACACGCCATCTGAGATCATGCGTCGCATGCACGACCCTCGACGCGGCGGAATGACCCCCTTCGCCACAGGAACGGTCACATTGTCGCGGAGCGCTTTTCTGCTATGCGCCATCCCGATTTCCGCCTTCATGCGGGTCGTTGGGATGCCTGCTTGAAATGACGGGTCCGGGAATCGGTTTGATGCGCCTGCTGCAAAAAAGTCTCTGCATGATCGCCCTGTCGTGGGCGATGGCATCCGCCAGCCATGCCGCGCCCCTCGTCGAGCCGACGCTGCACATCAAGTCGCAGGCGAGCGGAGCCGGCCGTGTGGCGCTTACGCTCGACGCGTGCGGTGGACAGACCGACAACCGGATCCTTTCGGCGCTGGTGGACAACAAGATCCCCGCCACCATTTTCGTGACCGGCATCTGGCTGAAGCGAAACGCCGCCGCCGTCGAGATCATGCGGGCGCATCCCGATCTGTTCGAACTGGAAAATCATGGCGGCCACCACATCCCGGCGGTCGACACGCCGCGGAAAATCTACGGCATTCGCAGCGCCGGCAGCCCGGATGCGGTGCTGGCCGAGGTCGAATCGGGAGCCGCCGCTCTTACCGGGACCGGCGAGCCGGCGCCGAAATGGTTTCGTGGCGCAACCGCCGAATACAGCCCGTCGGCAATCGCCATGATCCGCAAGCTTGGCTTCAAGGTCGCGGGATTCTCGATAAATGGCGACGGCGGCTCTTTGCTTGGCGCCAAGGAGACCGCCCGGCGCATCGCGGCGGCCAAGGATGGCGACGTCATCATCTCGCACATCAACCAGCCGACCCATGCGGCCGGCGAAGGCGTGGTGCAGGGGCTGCTGGCGCTCAAGGCCAAGGGCTTGACCTTTGTGCGGCTCGACGATGCCGAGGGCATCGGCAATAACGGCACGACGGAGTGACTGGCCAGCCGAGCGGATCTCGATGCCCTCGGCGTTGGCTCAGTCCGGTTTGGCTTCGATCGTGACCTTGCTAGCGTAGAATGCGCCGTGGTTGCGGATTTCAGCCATTTCGTCGAAAGGCCGCTCGTACGCCCACATGGCGTTCTGGCCGGTCTCGCCGGCAGGCAGCACGCTCCAATAGCTTGCATCGCCCTTGTAGGGGCAATGGGTCGAGTGGTCGGTGCGGCCGAGCTTGCCGAAATCGATGTCGGCGAACGGAATGTAGAAGGCCGCCGGATAGGGGGCCTCGGTCAGCACCTTGGCCTTCGTTGTTGAAGCGATGACCACGTCTCCGACACGCACGGTAACGGTGCCGGCATAGGGCTCGACAGTGATGATTTTGTCCGGGTTGCGTTGGAAACCGGGTGCGGGGTTGGCGATCTGATCCATGCGGGGGGCTCTCCTTGCGTCGACTTAAGGTGTGTCGCGCAAGCGCATTGCGCAAGCCGCTATCGCCATCCAACACGCAAAACTTGCTTAGCCGACGCCGATGGATCGCCCCTTGGAATCCTCGGGATTGTCGTCAGCGGTCAGGCAGCGGCTTTGAACACGTCCATGAGACCGGCATAGGCGGCAGCGATCCCGGCGACCGGGTTGCTGCTTCTTGAGACGGTCTCGACCTTCAGGGAACCGCCGCCGGTAGGCAAGGTAAGCAGCAGGAACTGGCGGTTTCCGCCATCGCCGACTGACGCGGCCGCGACGTGCTGGTCCTCGCCCTGATTCTGGACGCACATCTTGAACAGCAGCGTGCCGCCGACCGCTTCCAGCGCGCCGCCGACAACTTCAACAAATTCATCTTCGGAAACAGTCTTTGTGTCCGGCACCACATCGGCCAGACTTTCGGCAAGCGTACTCTCGAGAGCCTTGTCGTCGAGCTGCGCGTCCATGCGAACCTCTTTCAGTCGCCAATCGCACCCCTTTGCCCGTTAACGAAACTTAACGCCGACGATGGCCGGATTGTGGCGGTTTTCCACCAATGCGGCGCTCAGGGGTGCTGGCGGCTGGACAATCCGCCGGTTCGCTCCACAATAGCTCGAAAAGCACAACGCAAAAAGCGTGAGGGAGGATCGAATGC
>NZ_RZRK01000276.1:0-7266 GCF_003997835.1 Mesorhizobium sp. M7A.F.Ca.CA.004.12.1.1 | reverse complement strand
AGGACAAGACCGTGCCGGGCTCAAGAAACTGCCCGACCTCCTACAGCCTGTCGGAATCCTACGAACTCACCCCGGCCGGCAAGCCGGCGGTGATCGTTGTGCTGGTGCAGCGTTTCAGCCAGGGTTTCGAGGGGCGCGATCGCCGCTTCCTCGCGGTGGCCGGGCAGCCACGCTGAGAGGTTACGCCCAGGCGCCGGCAGCCGCTGTGTCTGAAGGTTGTTTCTAGATCGGCAGGGCCACAAGCATGAGGCCAATGCCGCCAGCGATCAAAATGGCTGTGGCCAGCGCTTTTCTGTGACGTTCGAAGCTCGTCGGAGCCCGCTCCCAATTGTAACGCATACGCTATCTCCCCAATACCCAGACAGGTTTTACCTTACTTAGGGGAAGAAATGCAACGTCCGCTGCCGGCAGGCCCGCTGCTTGTCACATTTCATCGATGACTATTTCTGGGACGAATGCGGCCGGGAAGACGCAACCGAGCAGGTTCTAACGCGACTGGCGCGGAGAATCCGTCAGCAAAGCCGTTGGTCCGTGCACTGGGCTCCCATGATCGGCTGATAGACAGCGCTCCACCTCCGCGCTATCTGATTTCCGGGATGAGCGTGGCTTGGAGGGGCGTGGTGGAAATAGTCTCTGGAACCGTTCTGCGGCTGGCCGAGGATGCCTCGGTGCAGCATGTGGGCGATGGCGCAGTCGTGCTTTTGGCGCGCAGCGGCCAGCTTTATACATGCAACGGCACGACCGAAGCCTTTCTCGGCAAGGTGGACGGCGCGCGCAACCTCGACCAGATCGTCGATCTGCTTTGCGAGGAGTTCGAGGTCGACAAGGGGACGCTCGATCAGGACATGGCGGCACTGGCCGCGGATCTGATCTCTGAAGGTATCCTCGCCGCGCCAGGTGCTTGATGACTGACGGCCCGCTCCTGCGCGCTCTGTTTCGCTGCCATCTCTGGGCAAGCGCGCGGCTGATGCCGGTCTTGGTCATCAACCGGAGCTTCGAGGAGGTGCTCGAATGGGCGCCGCTCGCCTCGTCGACGCCCTATCGCGGTCTGCCGTCCGCCTACATAGTCGCCAGCGTCAACCGCGCCGTCCGCCGTCCCTGGCTGATGCGTGACCGCAGGTGCCTGAGGGAGGGTCTGCTAGGTCATCGTTTCCTGCGCCTGGCCGGCTTCGATCCAGACCTGCGCTTCGGCATCGATCCGCAGTCGATGCAAGCGCAGCGCCTGGCAGCGCATTGCTGGGTCTGCCTCGATGGCAGGCCGGTGGTCAGCGACAAGCTTCCCGGCATGGTCGAAATCTATCGTCATCATGCCGATGCCATAAAGGCGCGTCCCGCTTGACCAGACCTTCAGCCTGCTATGGCCTCAACGGCCTGATCCTTGGCATATCGGCCGAGCGCCCGGAGCTGTGGCAGGATTTCGACCGGATGCTGGGCAGCCTGCGTATCGCGGAACCCGTCGAGCCGGACTTTCGTCTCGAAATCGCCGAGACAGACACCTTGGACGAGGCACCCAACGGATCCCTCGTCTTCGATGGCGAGGTGCCGGAGGATGGTCCCTGCCGGATGTTCGAGGATAGTGGTATCATCCATCTGGTCTTTCCCGAGCGTCAGACCGTTGCCATCAACGGCGTGGCGGGCTGGGCCGAACTCCGGATCCGCCCTGGCGCGAAAGCCGCGTGGACACCGGCAATGCTGGTGCTCGACGCCGCGCTCGACGCCGGTGGCCAGCATATGCTGCACACTGCCGGCTTGACGTTGCCGGACAGCGATGCGGTGGTGCTGATCCATGCTCCGAGCGGCACCGGCAAGACCACGACGTCACTCGCGCTGGCAATACAGGGCTTTGGCCTCTGCTCCGACGACGCCATGATCGTGCATGCCACTTCGGGCAAGGTCGTCGCCTGGGGTCTGCCGCGCGCCGTCAAGATCCATCGGAAGACCGCGGAGATGATCCCGCAGGTGGCGCCCTGCCTTGGCCAGACCTGGGATCGCAATGGCGAACAGCCCATCTCGCTAGAACGGCTGGAGGATATCATCCGGGTGGAAAACGCGTCCGCCCGGCCGGTGGCGGCCCTTCTGCACCTGGCGCGTTCCGCCGGAAGCCAGAGCCGGCTCGTCGCCATGGCCGGCACCGACGCAATGGTGGCACTGGCGGTGGACAACGTCCGCACCGGTATGACCGGGCTGCTGCCGATGCAGAAACGCCGGCTGGCGACCATCGCCGGGGTGGTCAATGCGGTGCCGACCTTCCGGTTGGAGGTGGGCGCGCGCCCGGCTGACGCTGCGGCACTGATCAGCGCCGCTCTGACGACTCGGGACTGAATACCCCAGGCAACGTGGGGCCGCTATTCCTTGTTCCCAAGGGCGTGGGGATAGCGTGTTTCGGAGTGCTTCTACTTCGCAGTTTTGCGCAAAAACAACGATTTCAGCGCAGCGCCGCCTCGTTATCCTTGCTGCGCGAGGTACGGAAGAGCAAGGGTCCGGGAAAACTCGAATGGCGCTACAAAGGTCAGGTTTGGCAGGGCACACCCGAAGCCGCTCATCTCATGGGCCCGACAGCTCCGCCCGCAGTAAGCAACGAGGCAAACATGCGCGCGTAGTTCTCCGCCTGCACGCCCCAATCCCACTCTTGGATCGTCTCGATCATGCGGGCGGCCATCCTCGACCGGAGCGATGGCGTGTCCCGCAACAAGGCTAGCTTGTTCGCAAGCCCCTCCGCAGTTCCATCGAAGAACAGCCCGTTGTCGCCATCCCGAATCAGCTCGGGCATGTTTCCCACACGGGTGGTCACCAAAGGGACACCGCACGCCGCCGCCTCCAAGCAAGGATTGGGAGTGCCTTCGCTGAGGCTGGCGCAGACATAAACGTCGAGATCCCGATAGAAGCCGGGCATCTCGTCATGGCTACGCCAGCGTTGCTCGCGAATCGCCGTCAGTAGGCGCGCGCCCGGCACGGCCGCTACCGCGGGCTCGATGACGTCGTGGAAGCCGCGATGTGCTGGACCATGGTTGCCGAGACTTCCCGCCCATCCGACACGGAGCTCGCCAGAACCGGGTTGTGGCTCTTGTGCGGGACAAAAGAACGTCGTGTCGACTCCATTGGGCGTGTAGTGGACCGGAACACGCAGTAGAGGACCGTATTCGTGCTCGAGCTGCCGATTGTTGACAAAGACAGCGCGCGCCAGCCGGTGCAGGGCGGCGAGCCCGGGCTCGCGGAATTCGCCCTCCAGCTCTCTGTGGCTGCAGATCCCGATGAGCAGCCTGTCAGACCGCCTGGCGAGGGCCGATTCCGGCAGGGGCAGCTTCGAGATCTGGAGCCAATAGAAGATGAGCACGATGTCCGCCGTGTTCACGTCCGACTCAGTCACATCATGTTGAAATCGTTGGACGATCTCGAACCTTCTTTCCAGCACGCGCCGGAGATTTTGGGTCTTGCGATCAATCGCCCAGCCGGGTCGATCCGCGATCGCCAGGACGCGGGGGAGGTGTACCTCATTCACGAGGCGTACCGCTCAAGCCAGTGCGCCGACCATGGATTGGCCTCGTCCAGATCGTCGTCCGTCGCGCTGGCGCGCACCTGGCTGGCGTCCGGCAGCAGAATATCCTCTGATCGCAAGCGGGGTCGCCATCCGTGCCAGCCACGACCAATGACCTCTTCGCTCAGAAACCGGCGGCCAGCATACTTGCATGCGGCGTGCTCTGCGCTAAGGAACAGATAGTGCTTCATGCGAAAACGCTCGGAGTAAAGCCTCACCGGACCCGCGAACCGTACGAGATGGCCGCCTGACCACGCAATCTCCATGGGGCCGTCCTGTTTCTTGTAGGCACGGACGCAGTGTGGGGAGGTTGGCCGGAACGGGTAGTAGGTGCGCAGCGTGTGTTGATAATCGGGATTGTCGTGATCGGGAGCTTCTCTGGTAGGAATGAACGTAAACTCGGAAGATTCGATCGCATTGAAGCCGAGTGCGTCGGCTGCCGCAATGGCGGAGACCAACGATGAGTACGAAGTCGGCGGAAGGTGGATCTCGTCAGCGTCAACATGCATGAACCAGTCTGCTTCGAGCGACTGAAACAGTTCCTCTTTGCGACGAAGAAGGTGCTCCCAGCAATACCAGCCGTTATGCGGGATGGTTTCGAATCCTATCAATCCGGCTCCGCAGTAGCGCTGGGCAATCTCAAGCGTTCGGTCCGTCGACTGATTGTCGCAGATGTAGACCTGTACGCCTTGACGAAAGAGGTTCTCGAGACATCCGGCGACGAACCGTTCTTCGTTCCGTGTCGTAAGGACCGCGACGACTCGCGGGGAACTCCGATCACGCGCAGCATTCGCAATGTGGGTATTGAGATCGGCCAAATTCCTCAATCCTTCGTCGTGTGCTTCCCGACGCAGGCTAAAGACTCAAAGCGGCCAAGCCAAGAGCGCCATCACTTTCCGACCTGAGGTGATGGCGCGACGCTTTTCCGGGAGAGAACGTCTCACACTTTTCCTGGAATTGCTCTCGCCCTGGCCAGCCGTTGGATCCAGCGGAAGGCGTCGCGGCGTAGGCGCGAACCAAGCTTATCCCTGGAATTGACGCCGAGCAGCGTATTCGTGGTGATCAACCGCCTGGCCAGCCGTATGGAGAGATCGGGTTTGATGCGGCCGGCGAGTTCGAGCGCGCGGCTTTCGTCGAACAACCGGCCGGTCACATCGAGCACGATTGCCAACTCGAGCTCGATGCCGGTGGTACGGGCAGCGTCGAAGAGGCGTGCTTCCGCTTCGGGTGATTGCAGCGCCCGCACGCCCTGCAGCACGTCGACGCAAAGCTGCAGCCGGTGGAATTTATGGCCGCCGGCGGCGTGCACGATGGCGATCGTGAGAAGAGCCGCCGGCGTGTCTGTCGCGTCGCCGTCGATGGCGCGCAATTCAGGGAAACCCAGCGACAGGCGCCGCCGCATGCCGATGTCATGCACGAGGTCGCCATGCAGTTCGACCAGCAGGCTGGAATTCTCCTTTTCGAGCCATTTGAATTCCTGCAATTCGTAGGATTCGGCCTCGTTGCTGCCAAGCTCGAAGCCGCATGCCGTGATCACCTGGTTTGCCCGCGCCAGGTTGGCGGGTTCGACCAGGATATCGATGTCGGTGAACGGCCTGTCGGCGACGTTGCGGTAGAGCTTGCGCGCGAAGACGGGTCCCTTGACGATCCGCGCCGGAATATTGTCCGCCGCCAGTCCCTTCATGATGCGGTCGCCATGATACTTCAACAGCATAGACTGGCCGGTGGCGATCGTTGCCTTCTGGCGCAGATTTTCCAGCTTGCCGTGCAGGTCCGCATCCGCTGGCAGCCGCGCGTCCCCGCTGAGCTTGCGCAGCATGATCGGCAGGACGCCATGGAATTCGGCGTTGTCGAGCAGCGACATCAGCGTCTTTGCCGGCAAATTATCGACGTCGACAGTCGGCGCCTCCGGATCTGCGTAGCGCAGCAGCAGCTTTTCTTCGGCAGGGGTAAGCGGTGGCAGCATCAACCTGGACAATGTTGCGATTGCAGGGAAAGATGTCGCAGAAAAGCAGGGTGGAAGCCAGGGTTACATGCCCCAGCGTAGCGCCGCCGTGTGTACAGGCGCGTCCCAGAATGCGGTCGTCTCATCGTCGAGCATGGTGAGTGTGATCGAGCAGCCGGCCATGTCGAGCGAGGTGACATAGGAGCCGACCAGCGAACGGGCCACCGTCACGCCATGCTTCTCGAAAATCGCCCGCGCGCTGTTGTACATCAGGTAGAGTTCCATCAGCGGCGTGCCGCCGAAACCGTTGACGAACAACAGCGCTGGACCCTTCGCCCGGTCGCCGAGATCGCCCAGGATTGCGGCACAGATCTCCTGCGCGATAGCATCGGCGCTTTTCAGCGTGTCGCGCCGGCGGCCGGGCTCGCCATGGATGCCGACGCCGAATTCCATCTCGCCATCGCCGATGTCGAAAGTCGGCCTGCCCGCCGCCGGTACGGTGCAGCTGGTCAGCGCCACGCCCATCGAGCGGGTAGCAGCGTTGACGCCGTCGCCCAGCGCCTTCAGCGGCGCCAGTGCCAGGCCATGTTCGGCAGCGGCTCCGACGATCTTTTCCACCACCAGCGTGCCGGCGACGCCGCGCCGGCCCGTCGTATAGGAAGAATTCTCGACGGCGACATCGTCATTGGTCACGATCTGCTGGACGCCTTCAGACATCTCGGCCGCCATGTCGAAGTTCATGACGTCGCCCTCATAGTTCTTGACGATGAACAGGCAACCGCCGCCGGTGTCGACGGCCTCCGCCGCCGCCAGCATCTGGTCCGGCGTCGGCGAGGTGAACACCTGGCCGGGGCAGGCGGCGTCGAGCATACCGTGCCCGACAAAGCCGCCATGCAGCGGCTCGTGGCCGGAGCCTCCGCCGGAGATCAACGCCACCTTGCCCGGCCGCAAGGTCTTGCGGCGGACAAATTTGTGCTCGTCGCCGAGCACGAGGATGTCGGCATGGGCGGCGACGAAGCCGTCGAGGCTTTCGGTCAGCGCCGTGTCCACCGAATTGATAAACTTCTTCACGGCCGTCTCCTCCCGAAATAGGCCTTCCAAAGCAATTCCAGGGAAAGTGTGTCGCGGTTTTCCGTCCGGAATTGCGTAAAACAAAGAGTTCGATCAGCCACCCTTGCCGGTGATGCTGGTGATCTTCTGGATAAAATCGTTCACCGCCTTATCGAGCGCGGCGTTCTGCTTGTCGTCGCCGAAATCCGGCACGATCAGCGAGACATGCCGCGTCTTGCGCATGCCTGATGCGATCGACATTTTTCCCGGATGCGCCTGATGGTAGGCGGCGAGAAACTGGTCGCGCTCGGCCGGGCTGAAATGGCACACCGAAAATATAGCCGGCAAATGTTTTGACGGAATCGGGATCGAATAGGCAGGACTGGAAATCTGGGTGACGAAGCTTCGGTGTTTGCCGAGCGCATCGGCCAGGCGCTGGCGCATGCCGGATGGGCGCTGGTCGATGACCTGCGACAGGATCGTCTTGTAGGCGCGGATCGCCTCTTCGGAACCGGGTTCGGATGCCCTGTCGACCATGCCGGCCGCGCCTAGACAGAAACGTCCGCGATGGCCGCCTTGGCCATGGCGAGTTGCGCCGGAGCGACGGAAAGATCGCGCAGGCCGGCCTTGAGCAGTGACGGGATCGAGGCGGGATCGCCGCCTGCATCGCCGCACAGGCTGACCGGGATTTTTTCCCGCTGGCCAAACGCGGTCACGGCAGCGATCAGCCGTAGCA